>JANLST010000007.1:0-16544 GCA_031362505.1 Sphingomonadales bacterium | reverse complement strand
ACGATCCTCAAGCTACTGCTGAGGCAATTACAGCTGATGGCTGGCTTCGGACCGGCGACATTGCAACGCGTGATCCTGATGGATTCATTTTTGTTGTCGACCGAAAGAAGGACATGATTTTAACGGCCGGCTACAATATCTATCCGGCTGAACTCGAGCGCGTGATCGCCGAACATCCTGCCATATTGCTTGTGGCTGTCGCAGGGATACCAGATGAATTAAAGGGCGAGATACCCTGCGCCTGGGTTGTTCTCAAGCCTGGTTGCGGCGTCGAAGAATACGAGCTGCTTGACCACTGTCGCGCGCAACTGGCCGCCTACAAAATTCCGCGTCGAATCGTTTTTGCTGACGACCTTCCAAAGACGAGCACAGGCAAGATCATGCGAAGTGCGCTGCGTGAAATCCAAGAATAAGGACAAAAACGATGATCGACTTTTCGGGTAACTATCAGATGCTTATCAACGGCGAGCTCACCGGCGCAGAAAAAGTCTTTGAAGCTTACAATCCCGCAACAGAAGCAGTCATTGCCGAGGTGCCAGATTGCTCGCGCGATCAGTTCGAAATGGCGGTCAAGGCAGCACGATGTGCGTTTCCGGCCTGGCGCGACGAGCCTACGTCGGAGCGGCAGCGTGTCATCGCTGCGATTGGAACCGCAATTTCTGACCATGCTGCGGAACTCAAACGCCTTTTGACGCGTGAACAGGGCAAGGCCGCAGCAGGATCCGATTGGGAGGTCGTTGGCTCGGCCGCTTGGTGCGCAGCCTTATCTAGTCAATCGCTTGAACCAGAAATTGTGGAGGACTCAAATGGCCACCGTGTTGTGACACGGCGCGTTCCTCTTGGGGTGGTTGGCGGAATCACGCCGTGGAACTTCCCACTGCTCCTTGCAGTGTGGAAAATCGCTCCAGCCCTCCTCACTGGCAACACGATGGTATTGAAGCCATCGCCCTTTACCCCACTTTGCACATTGAAACTGGGAGAAATCCTCAAGGACATAATCCCCTCAGGAGTTCTCAATATAGTGTCCGGTGGCGATGACCTGGGGCGTTGGATTACCGCGCATTCCGACATTAACAAGGTCAGCTTCACCGGTTCCACTGCAACTGGAAAGAAGATCATGGAAGCCGCGAGCGGCTCCCTCAAGCGCATAACACTTGAGCTCGGTGGCAATGATCCGGCGATTGTTATGCCGGATGTCGATCCCAAGACTGTTGCCAAGGATTTGTTCTGGGCTGCGTTCCAGAACAGTGCGCAATTCTGTGTGGCCGCCAAGCGGATTTATATTCACGAGGACGTGTATGACGCAGTGCGTGATGAGCTTGTCGCCTATGCCAAGACCGTAAAAGTCGGTGATGGCAGCATGCAAGGCACCGATTTAGGCCCGATCCAGAACAAAATGCAGTATGAAAAGGTAAAGGGCCTAATAGCAGACATCAAGCGGACCGGAGGCAAAATTGTCCTGGGTGGCGATCTGCCCGAAGGACCCGGGTATTTTGTTCCGGTGACTATCGTTGACAATCCTCCCGAGAAGTCACGCGTGGTAACTGAAGAGGCATTCGGCCCGGTGTTGCCTTTGCTTAAATTCAGCGAACTGGATGATGTCATTTCTCGCGCCAATGACACAGAATATGGTCTTGCCGCTTCGGTCTGGTCGAAGGACATCAAAATCGCGCGTAGCATTGCTGAGCGGTTGGAAGTCGGCACCGTATGGATCAATGAGATGCACGTCTTTGGGCCGCACATCGCCTTTGGCGGTCACAAGCAATCGGGAATAGGAGTCGAGAACGCGCGTGATGGACTCGCTGAATATACCGATGTTCAGACAATCATGGATCGGGAGCTGGCCGAATGATGGGGACGGTAAGCCGTGGATCATTCCAAACCAGTGATGGGGTCCGACTGAGTTATTTAGAATCAGGCAGTGGTTTACCCCTTCTATTTGTGCCCGGCTGGACGATGCCCGCGTCCGTCTGGAAACCCCAGCTTTTAGGGCTGGGCAACCAGTACAGGGTGATTGCGATGGACCCGCGAGGACATGGCGAGTCTGAACTCACTGAACGGGGTCAGTTCACGGAGCGGCGCGCTCAAGACATCCATGAGATGATTGCGGCGCTCGATCTCAGCGATGTCGTGCTGGTCGCCTGGTCTATGGCGGTAGGCGAAGCCATCGCCTTTGTGCAGCAATTTGGCGTGGCGTCCTTGCGTGCACTGGTTCTGGTTGATGGAGTTATTCGGACCCCTTCCGAAATGTGGGAGCAGAGTTATGGGTGGGCGCGGCCCTTTCTACGAGATCGAGAGAGCTGGTCCAAATCGTTTATCGAGATGATAGCCCCGCCGCAGGCAAATGCATCAGAGCGTGCAGAGCTGTTGGCGCAGTCGCTTAGGACGCCGGCGAGCGCAGCTTATAGTCTTTTGCTCGACTATTGCTTCTCAGATTCGTCCCCTGCTCTAGCCTTGTTTAGCAAGCCGCTGCTTTACGCGCATTGCCCGATGATGGCAGGCCAGGATGCCCTCGTTTTAGCTCTCGCACCAAATTCAGAATGCGTGTCTTTCCAAGACGCTGGTCATATGTTCTTCGTGTCCCACGCAGATAAATTCAACGGAATACTGCGTGAGTTCATCGATGACATCTGAACTCAAGCCGAGAGAAGGTCAGACGGCAGTCCTAGCTCTCATACTTCTCGTTACCTTGTTCAACTATATGGACCGCCAAGTCCTTTCGGTTTTATTGGGGCCAATTAGCAAAGATCTCGGGCTGAGCGATACTCAAATTGGTTTGATTGCCGGGCTGCCTTTTGCACTGCTCTACGCTTTTTCCGGTTTGCCCTTCTCACGTATTGCTGACCGCTGTCATCGCCCGAAGCTGATTGCGCTTGCGGTGGCTGGATGGAGTTTGGCTACAGTCGCCTGTGGACTGGCGTATAACTTCTTGTCCTTGTTCCTGCTGCGCATGGGTGTTGGAATTGGTGAAGGGGCTGGGACGCCTGCATCTCATTCGGTGTTAGCGGATTACGTTTCACCAGAGCGGCGCGCATTTGCAGCTTCGTTGCTCACAGTGGCAGCAGCGATCGGTGGCACGCTGGGCTATATTCTGGGCGGGAGTTTTGTTGAATATTACGGCTGGCGGCTTGCCTTTGTTTTTGTGGGCGGGCCAGGAATGCTGGTCGCTGCACTTGTATACTGGATGTTACCGGAGAAGCGCACCAATCCGAGTATTCCAAAACTGTCAAACATTTTTGGCTCCGAAACATTGCAGACTATCAAACGCTTATGGTCCCTGCGTAGCTTCCGATTGCTGGTCCTGGGCTTTACGCTGTGCTATTTAGTGGCCATGGGCATCGGCCAATGGGCAGCCGTATTCGCCAGCCGTGCATATGGGCTTGGAGAGGGGCAAATTGGGCTGAGCTTGGGTCTGGCGTCGGGGCTGCCGCCTTTGGGAGGGGCAGTTGTCGGTGGCTTCGCTGCCGACCGCCTCGCCAAGAATGATGTTCGCTGGTTACTGCTGCTGCCCGCGTTGTGTAGTATCGCGATGCTACCGGGAATGCTGGGCTTCATATTGATACCAAGCTGGTCATTAGCGTTACTCGCTCTTGGCTTAGCCGCATTCTCAAGTGGCGCCTTTATGGGGCCTGTCTTTGCTTCAATTTATGCGCTGGCTGGTTCAACTCAAAGGGCGACTGGCATCGCGCTCGTCGCCATTTTCACCAATATTCTCGGCATGGGCTTTGGTCCCATCCTTGTTGGAGCCCTAAGCGATGTGCTGGCACCTTCATTGGGCCATTCTGCGCTACAAATTTCCCTTGTCGCAGTCACTATTTTGCTCATCCCAAGCGCGCTGGCCCTATTTTTTGCCGCGCAGCGGCTGCCCGCTGATATCAAGGCTTCAACGTTATGAACATTCTCCCTTTTGGAAGTTGGCCATCGCCCCTTTCGGCAGAGGTCGCGCTTCACTCGACCGCTTTTCGCCAGACTTTTATAAGGCCTGCTGGCGATGACGTCATCTACAGTGAGGGTAGACCGTTAGAGAGTGGGCGCACTGCACTGATCTACTTTGATGGCGTAACTGCGCGCGACCTGCTGCCGCTTTCCTATGATGTTCGCAGCCGCGTGCATGAGTATGGCGGGGCCGCCTTCGTCCCCGTTCCAGGCGGCGTCTGCTTTGTCAATTTCGAAGACCAGTGCGTCTATCGGTCCGATATGCAAGGCGAAGTACAAAGCCTGACTCTCCCCGGCCCGTATCGCCATGGAGACCTGACCTACGATAGCCATCGTAATCAGCTGATCTGTATCCGGGAAACAATATCTTCCTCGCAAGAGCCAAGAGCTGAACTGGTCGCCATTTCGATTGAGTCGCCGACCACGACAAGGATTTTGTTCAGCGGGCCCGATTTTTTAACGAGTCCTGCCATCAGTCCGGATGGCAGTGAATTGTCTTGGATTTCATGGGACCATCCCGACATGCCGTGGGACAACACACAAATCTGGCGCGCGCGTTTCGCGGGTCCCGGACTAGCAGACATCCGCAACGCCAAGGTGGATAGGCGGCAGGCGATCATGGAGCCCCGCTGGTCCCCAGCTAACAGCCTGTTCTGTATTAGCGACGCAGATCAATGGTGGAACATTTACGAATGGTCGGCCGATAGCATAACACTTCACCAGCGGACGCACTTCGAAGCAGAGATCGGAACGGCGCCTTGGTTTCTTGGTACTCGGCATTTCGACTTTGTGTCGGATGCCACTGTCATTGTCTGCGTCAACAGCTCCGGCGAATGGCATGTGAGCGTCATCAATCTTGCGACCGGCCAAATTCAACAGCGTTGTGGCCCATATGCGCAAGCCGGTCAGGTTTGCGCGAACGGCGAAGTTTGTTATTTTTTCGCGGCGACAAAAGAGCGACCAGGCGGTCTCTATCGCGCCGCTTTGGGCAATGGCGATTTGACCGCAGCTATAACTGGCCCATCCTCAATAGATCTGAATTATGCCGATGCTCTATCGGAAGCACGAAATATTGATTTTCCAACTACCGACGACACAATGTCGCACGGCATATTTTACCCACCACGTCTCAAGGCGTTTGTAGGCGAGCCAGGCACGGTCCCACCTCTCGTCATATTAATGCATGGTGGGCCAACATCGGCGGCATCTTCGCGTTATACGGGATCTATTCAATATCTCACCAGCCGTGGCATCGCAGTACTCGATATGAACTATCGTGGGTCTACAGGCTTCGGCCGAGACTATCGCATGTCACTTTATGGCCGATGGGGCATCGTGGAACTAGATGACGCTTGCTCTGGAGCTGCATTCTTGGGTGCGCAGGGTTGGGTCGATCCCAAGCGCATGGCGATCGCTGGTGGGAGTGCTGGAGGATACAGCGCACTTGCAGCTGCTGCGTTTCGACAGGTTTTTGTCGCAGCCTCGAGCCATTACGGCGTTGCCGATCTCTCCTTGCTTGAGCGCGATACTCACAAGTTCGAATCGCACTACATTCGCAGGCTGATTGGCCCCGCAGAAGGCGATATCGATCCGATGATCAGCCGATCCCCTATCCATTCTATCGAAACAATAAATATTCCCTTGATTGTCTTTCAAGGGCTCGACGATCCGATCGTCCCGCCAAATCAAGCGCGAGCTATAGTAGATTCGCTCAAGGCGCGGGGGATCGAAGTCGAGTATCACGCCTTTCCTGGCGAATCCCACGGCTTTCGCAAAGCCGAAACCTTGTGCACCGTCATTGAAGCGGAGTATGCCTTCTTCGCGCGGATTTTTGGAGTTGAAAGCAAGCAGCTGGGACGTCGCTGAGATCAGGTCGGCTGAAGCAGCCGCGTCAGCCAAAGGGCAAACTCTGCGCTTGACTGAACCGATCACTGGCCAAAATGTCCGATCGCAAAGCTCCGAGATCGTTCCGAACCTGTGATATTGTCTGCATCAATTGACGCCACCACTGTTATGGGCATGCTGAATCATATGCAGAACAAGTACGAACGTGACGCCGACGGCAGCGTCTGGGTAGTTATACCTCACAGCACGATCGATGACAGTATCGTCGAGGTTTTGCATGCGCTTGATGCAGCCAAACAAACGCATGGCCGAGCATTGATGGGGTTCAGGGTGCGCGTGCCTGCGCATGAAGGCGATGGCATTATTCATTGCTATCAGACATCCGCGAATTTGTATGTCATGACATATGATGTCGAGTACATCCATGGTCGCACGGTGCACGTGCCTGGCGATCGGATGGTCAAGGTCAGAATTGTGCTTTCGGGCAGCCTGACCGCCCTTGACGGTAAGATCGCGATCCGCGGTGCCGGCGCCTATCTGGAGGCCTATCCGGGCGAAGTTGCCAGTGGCTATAACCTATCCGCCGGCGAAAGACTTCGCCTGGTCATCCTCATGTGCAACCCGGAGTTTTTTCTCGATGAAGTCAATCTAACCGCTGCTGAACTGCCGGGACCGCTTGCGTATATGTTTCAGCATGAAAGTGGCGCGCCCCTCGCGAGCGTCACGCCGCTAGGGCCGGAATTGCTGCGTGCCGCGAACGACGTGCTTCGTGCTTCCAGCCACTATGGGGGCAGTTTGCTGCGCAGTTATCTCGATACCAAGGGACGCGAGATTGCCTGCGCAATTGCACGTGGCCTGCTACAACCTTCCAGCGACAACCCGACCCTTGCACAGCTATCGGTGCGGGATGTCAACAGGGTCCATGAAGCGCGCGACATTCTGGCCGATCAATATCGCCGTCCGCCGACCATTCCCCAGCTGGCTCGAGCGGTCGGCCTCAATCAAACCAAGCTCAAATCTGCGTTCAAATCCGTATTCAACCGCACAATCAACGAGTTCACCCTGCAATGCCGGATGGAACGTGGCTCCGAGCTGTTGACCACCACCGGGCTGAGCATGGCGGAGATCGCCTATGCCGTCGGCTACAACTATCCTGCCAATTTTGCTCACGCATTTCGACGCTGCTACGGACATGCCCCGCGCCAGTTGCGGACCGCGAGCATCAGCGGCGCCCACGTCAAAGGGCATTCCGCATTGTCGGGCGGGGATTTAGAGCAAGACTAAACTGGCGCGGCAGCTATGCGCATCGACGGAGCATAAATGCTCGTCGAAATATTCACTTGGCCGCACTTTTCAAGACATGCCAGGCAAAAATTTGCGTGCTTGAGTATACGGGTTTTCGCAGCTCATGGCGAAAATCGCCAAGTCGGTCCACATGGTTCAAAGCTATGCACCAGATGAAAGGCGCGTTCACTCTGCACTGTTCCAAAAGGCTTCTGCCAGCCCAGACAATTGATGAATAAGACATATTTTCCACGTCATCGTCGGTCAAGCAGTTGAAAGAGCCGTGTGCCGTCACCTCGATGTTCGCATTCTCGAAGTAAGGCGGATAGAGTTCGAGAATGCCAGGCGGGTATAGGGTGAGAATTGCGACAAGGCGGGCATTAGGTTCCCGGGCGCAAGCCAGAGCGGCCTTAGTCGGGTTGGTGCAAGGCGCACCAAGATGCAATCTACTGGACCCGTCCGGAACCTTTGGGCGCCTGAAGCTCTGGTTCCCGATGTGCGGCTCAATGTAATGAGATCCGTTCGGCCGGACGGTGCCAATGTAACAGCCGAAGCTTCAAACCCGCCAACCGGCTCGAAGCACCCTTCGCGATTTTAGATTTCTAGGTACGCGGCGATGCGCTTCGTGAACACACAGACTACAGTCGTATTAGCCTTTTGAATGCATCCCCCCAGCTCATTTATGCAGATATTGACATAGCCAATGCGCGAGACGCGGTCGTAGTTGGTAAAGAGGGGCTCTAAAATAACGCTATCAGACATTGCTTTCTCCATCGTCACAGTCTGCCGGCAAGGGCACTGGCGAGTCGGTCGATATCCGCGGCTTCGTGATCTGCAAATGCTGCAATGCGGATCGCCCCTTCTGGGCCAGCGCCGACATAGGTGGAGTAAATGACGAAGATTCCGTCATCCATGAGCCCGGCCTGGACGGCGCGCATGAACTCCGCCGATCCCTTGGAAAATGCCAGCACTGGAGATTCACTCAAATAGACGGGGAGGCCAAGCTCCGCGATACGTTGTTTGAGATGCTCGACATTGCACCGAAGCTTGGCGAGCCTTTCAGGATGTTGGCGCATATAGGCCAGGCTTGCCTCAGCCATTGCGGCGCCGCACGCCATGCCCGATGCCGCGCCGCGTGCGGGAGGCGAGCTCCATAGACGACTAATCGCTGCTTTTCCGCCAATCGCGAGCCCGCCATAAGCGCAAAACGCCTTCCCGAGCGAACCGCCGGCGATGACCCGGTCTCCGCTGACGCCCGTTCCTTCGAGCGCGCCCCGCCCGTGAGCACCAATCACCCCGAATGAATGTGACTCATCGACGACCAACCATGCCTGATATGGCGCGCTCACACGCTGGTAATCGCCGAGTGGCGGAATATTGCCGAAAGTTGCAAACATGCCATCTGTTGCCACAAGTGGTCGGGCGCCTTGGCCAGCAACGGACGCAAGGACGCGTTCCAAGTCTTCGACATCGCAATGCTTGAATGTCCGGATCAGCTTGCCCGCTGCCAGCGCCCCATCGCGCAAGTTATAGTGCCCACTTTCGTCCAGCACGACGACATCGTAATCATCGGCAAGGCCGGCAAAAACGATCGGCCCAAAAAGATATCCGGTGGCAAAATACATGGCCTGTTCACAGCCGAAATAGGCACGCGCTTCGACTTCAACATCGAGATTTGCCGCCTGCGCAAAACCGTAGTGCCGCGGAAGTTGCGCCATCGGGCCACCGGTCCGCAGAGCAGTCACTGCAGCTTCGACGAGCTCGAGTTCGCGTGAAAGCCCGAGATAGCAACAACCGCCAAAATTCAACAGCGCTTTCCCATCGACAACCATGTGTGCACCGCTAGGCGATTCAATGCGCCGCATCATTCTGCGTCTCCCGTTATGGGCGATTGCTCGTTCATTCATTGCGCACGGAATTCGAGGACAATTCCGCCAGCATGCGCCGCGGCAACAACGAGTGCCTCGTCGCTTTGCTGGAACAGAACCCCACCATCGCGAAGGGCCCAGCGGCACCGCTCCAGCGATTCCACAATTATAGTCATACTCGCTCCACGACCCGAAACGCCGGGCTCCAAAGTACCCAGGCCTGAAAGGACCGAGCGGCCAGCCTCTTCGCTCAGGAGTTCCAGAAACTCTCCGCGTGGCGTCTCAAATCGGAAGCATCCGGGAGTACGCTCGATGGGTGCCCCGCCAAACATTCGCGTAAAATAGTCGAGATCCGTCGTTGGCTCATTGATCAGATAGCGGATTCCGGCAACGCGCACAGCGCTGTTTGGATGTGATTGAAACGCCGGGATCCAGATCGCTTCCGGCTTACGGTGGTCGCAGACGAACATTGACGTCAGGATGCTTTTCGTATTCCAGACATACATTGACCGACTGTCTGTCTCAGTCCATCCGCCATCGGGCAATCTCAGTCGGCGGCGCGCGCTGCGGATAGGTTCTATGTTTAAGCCCTTCGCCTCCAGCACCGGGCGATCCGCTTCCAGTCCAGTAGACGTGAGTGCCGTCATCCAGAAGACGTCTCCCAGCGCATGCCACGGCGTCATTTGGCCCTTCAGCTCGGGGATTCGGCAATGCTCGAAATCTCCAATGATCTCGAGATATGTTTCATGGAACTGCACAATCACATTGGACGTGCCAATCTCAACATGCTCCATGGCCGGCATGACCCGAAAGCCCAAGCGGCGATAGCGGTTGGCCGCACTTTCAAGATCATGCGCATAGAGCACAAAGTGATCGAGCGAGCGGCTTGTCATCGATCTATCCTTGGCATCTGTCATCTTTTCTCGCGGCAATGGTCGTCCCTCTGATCCTCGTTTTTCTTGCGTGCAGGTTGGCAGAGACAATGGGGCTAAGACAGCGGGCGAGGGGGCTAATGTCCGATCGCAATCGTTTGACGTCGAGAGCAACAGTGTGCCGGAAGTGGAGACGTTAGGCCTCGGCGCTGGTCTGGCCGACTGAAGGCCAATGTGGACCCAATTGTCGGGGCTCCGACCAGGTGGTGTGGTGCGCCTCGTGCGTCGGCCCGCCTGTGACATCGGACGAAACACTATTGATCGGCGATTTTGGTTAGCGCGCGACCTTGCGACCTGGATAACAACGATGGAAGGCCAATTCAGGCGAGACAGGGGTGGTCTCGGCCGAGTGAAAGCATTCGAAGGTGAGAACAAGGTGAGCGCGATATGGACCTGAGCACAATAGAGGGCGCGCAAGCCCTGCTCGAAACGACGCCGATCCATCGCTGGCTGGGTTTTCGGATTGTGGCCATGGATGCCAAGACCGGCGCGCTTTCCATAACGGCACCAATCACTGGAAATGCTGAGCGCTCCGATGGTGCGGGCCAGGCGCACGGCGGGGCCATTGCGACCCTCATCGATACGACTGCAACCTTTGCCTGCTCGGTTGCGCTGGGCAAGCCCGTTCCCACGATGAACATGCGGGTTGACTATCTCCGTCCCGCGGCGGGCGAGACCATGACGGCTAGCGCCACGGTCCGGCGTTCAGGGCGTACTGTGGCTGTCATTGATGTTGATCTTGAGGCCGGAGGAAAGCTCGTCGCGGTCGGCCGCTGTGTCCAGGCAACAAACAGCTGAAAAGGAACAAGGAAATGAGAGCTGTTTTGACGACAGCGCATGGCAATCGCGATGTGCTGAAACTGGTTGACGATCATCCCGCGCCCCTCGCGGGGCCAGGCGAAGTTGTCATCGACGTCGCCGCAACGGCACTGAACTTCCATGACATTTTTACGCGACGCGGGATGCCGGGAATCAGGATCGGACTGCCCGTCGTGGTCGGCTCCGATATTGCAGGCACGATTGCATCATTGGGTGACGGTGTCACGGATTGGCGTGTGGGAGACCGGGTCCTGGTCGACCCCATCTTTCGCGACCAGGGCGTCGGCATGATCGGAGAGACAGTCGATGGAGGTCGAGCTGAACAGGTCAAGGCGTTTGCATCGCAACTTGTCCCAGTCCCCGACGCCGTGTCACTCGATGACGCAGCGGCCCTGCCACTTGCCTATGGCACCGCCTATCGCATGATTATGACCCGCGGTTGCGTGGCGGCTGGCGAAAGCGTCCTAATCCTGGGCGCCAGCGGTGGTGTTGGCGCTGCCTGCGTCCAGCTGGCTAAGATGCAGGGTGCTTTGGTGATTGCCTGTGCATCCAGTCCAGAAAAACTCGAGCGGTTAACGGCGATCGGCGCCGATCATCTTATCGATTATAGCAAGACCAATGTCCTCGACGGGGTCAAGTCGATCCTCGGAAAGCCGCGCATGTCGGGCGAGGGCGGTGTCGATGTTGCGGTCAACTTTACCGGTGGCGATACATGGGGCACCACCCAACGATGTGTGAAGCTCGGCGGTCGTATCCTCACATGCGGGGCGACCGCGGGCTATGCGGTGGAAACCGACATGCGCTATCTGTGGACATTCGAGCATGATATCAGGGGATCTGACGGCTGGTCGCGCGCTGATCTGGTCGCGCTGCTTGATCTGATTGCGGCGGGCCGGCTGAAGCCGCTCATCGATCGCGTGCTGCCGTTTTCAGAGGCAGCGGAAGCCGAACGACTGCTCGAAGAGCGCGAGGTTGTCGGAAAGGTTCTCCTCAAGCCATGAGCGCATCACCCAGCGGAAATCTCGGCGATATCGTCCAGCGCGATGCGCCGCTCGGCGGCTGGCTCGACTGCGCAGACGGGCGAAGCTGGACGGCGGCGGAGATTGACGATGCCGCTGGGCGGCTCGCCGGTGGTCTGGTCGCGCGCGGGCTAAACCGCGGCGACCGGGTAGCGATCCTTTCGGCCAACGGCGTGCCTTTTGTGATCGCCTACCTTGCCCTGATGCGCGCGGGCCTGGTGCCAGTACCGGTCAATCACCGGTTGCCGGCAGGCACCATTGCCTATATTTTGGAGGACTGCGGCGCACGTGTGGTTTTTGCGGACCGCGAACGCGCAGCCATGGTCCCCATTGGTCGCGAGACCCACGCTATAGAAGCCATCGAAGACATGATGGCTGTGGATGCATTGTCTCCCGTTCGACCCGCCCCCGGCGAAATTGCCGAGATTCTGTACACGTCCGGATCGACCGGGCGGCCAAAGGGCGTCCCGCTCTCGCATGACGGACAGCTTTGGGCGCTTGACCGGTTTTTGGCCATTTCCTCCACGGCGCCCGAACGAACCATCATTGTTGCGCCTGCCTATCACATGAACGGGTTGTTCTTTTCCACTGTCGTCCTGGCGCTCGGGTATTTCTGCATTTCCATGCCAAGCTTTGACGCACGCGCCTATTTACGCGTGGCAGCCGAGCATCGCTGCACTTTGCTCAGCGGCATTCCAACCATGTTCGCCCTGATGGCGCGCGAGGATGCCCTGATTGCAACGCTTGATCTGGACTGCGTGCAGGACATCGTCATCGGATCGGCGCCACTCACGCAGGCACTTATCGATCGCGTGCGCGCAATCTTTCCCAATGCGAGCGTTCGCAACAGTTATGGAACGACCGAAACAGGTCCGGCGATGTTCGGGCCGCACCCCGATGGTATCGTTCGCCCGACGCTGGCACTGGGCTATCCTTACCCAGACGTGGAATGGCGATTGATCGGCGGCGCAACCATTGATGAGGGAATGCTGGAGACACGGACTCCGGCCACGCTTGCGGGCTATCTGAACCTTCCCGCCGCGACACGCGAAAAGCTGGTCGATGGCTGGTATGCGACCGGCGACGTGGTCAGGCGCGACAGCGAGGGCTTTTTCCATTTCATCGGACGGGCAGATGACATGTTCGTGTGTGGCGGAGAGAATGTCTATCCCGGCGAAATCGAAAAGCTGCTTGAAAGCCACCCGGACGTGGCCGAGGCAGCCGTTCTTCCAGCAGAGGATGCGATCAAGGGCGCCATTCCGATCGCCTTTGTCGTTCAGATGAAGGGTCGCGACATCGATACGGAAGCCCTCAAGCGCTTTACACTCGAACACGGGCCTGCCTATGCGCACCCGCGTGCCATCGTCCCCATCGATGTGATGCCGGTTGGCGGCACACACAAGGTCGATCGCAGTCAACTTGCGGAACGGGTTGCACAAATATCGGCCACGCTGAAGCGCTAGACGCCACGGCCCATCGAAGGAAAGTCAATGCAACGATCGGCCAAGACAATCGGTGATCACGTCCTGAAGCCGTCAACGCTCATGATGAGCTATGGCTATAGTCCGAAATTTTCGGAAGGGTCGATCAAATGCCCGATCTTCCAAACTTCGACATTTGCCTTCGAGACCGCTGCAACCGGCAAGAGCATCATGCAACTCGCGTACGGACAGCGAGAACGCACGCATAGCGAAGATCCGGGGCTGATCTATTCGCGGATCAACAATCCCACGCTTGAGATTCTGGAAGACAGGCTCACCTTGTGGGACGGCGCCGAGGAAGCACTGGTGTTTGCCAGCGGCATGGCCGCCATATCAACCACCATATTGAGCTTTGCCAGGCCGGGTGATGTGATCCTTTTTTCATCGCCTGTTTATGGCGGTAGTGATTTCCTGCTTGAAAAACTGCTTCCCCAATTCGGCATCCGTGCGATGAGCTTTCCGGCTGACGCAAGCGAAGAGGTTGTTGCCGAGCTGGTTGCTCAAGCGTCGAAAATGGCTGAAGGCAGTGGCCGTATTCCCATCATCTATGCCGAAACGCCCTCCAACCCCACCAATATCCTTGTTGACCTTGCCATGCTCAGGCGGCTTGCGGAAACGCTCTCGGGCCAAAGGGGCGGACGCCCCAAAGTGATTGTCGACAATACAATGATGGGTCCGCTGTGGCAGCGCCCGCTGGATCATGGGACGGATATTGTTGTCTATTCGCTGACCAAATATGTCGGCGGACACAGTGACCTCATTGCCGGGGGCTGTCTTGGCTCGGCAGCGGATATTGCGACGATCCGGGGAACACGCACGATTCTGGGTTCGATGATCGACCCGCATACGGCTTGGCTATTGATGCGAAGCCTGGAGACCTTGTCGATCAGAATGAAGAAATCCGACGACACTGCGCGCATTGTCGCGACGTATCTGCGACGTCATCCCAAGATTGATACTGTAAATTATCTCGGGTTTCTCGATCCGGACAGTGCACAAGGCAGGCTTTTCCATCGTCAATGCCTGGGGACGGGGTCGACATTTTCCGTGATTCTGAAAGGGGGTGAAGTAGGGGCCTTTCGCTTCCTCGATAGTCTCAAGATCGTCAAGCTGGCGGTCAGCCTCGGGGGAACCGAGAGCCTCGCATCTTACCCTGCCGGGATGACCCATGTTGATGTTGCCGAGGCGACGCGCCTTGCAACGGGGATCGTGCCAGGGCTGGTGAGATTGTCGATCGGTGTCGAAGAACCAGAAGACCTGATCGCAGATTTTGAGCAGGCTCTGGCATGCGTTTAGACAAGCGACATGGTGGGGCCGGTCGAACCTTGCTTCAGCGCTTCACACAGTCCGTACGTCAATGGCGGTCCCATATTTGAGCCGCTCCATGGAAAATGCAGAGCTCACATCAGCGAGCCCTGCAACGGCTGCGATCAGGCGTTGGTAGACGCGGTCATAATGCTCGATATCTCGCACGATGATCTTGAGCATATAGTCGATTTCACCACTCATCCGGTGGCATTCGACAATTTCCGGAATGGCCCGCACACCGTCGGCAAAGCACTGAAGCCAGTCGGGGTTATGCTTGTCTGTTCGAAGGGTGACGAAGGCGGTCAGCCCCAGCCCGACCGCGGGGCCGCTGATGAGCGCGACGCGGCCTGCAATGACGCCCCCCTCCTCCATGCGCTTGATGCGCCGCCAGCAAGGATTGGCGGACAGGCCAACTTCATCGCCGAGTGCCTGTACGGTGAGAGTGGCGTCGCGTTGAATCGCCATGAGGATCTTTTTGTCAATAGAATCAAGATCCATGAAATCCTCCAATCAGTCTAACTCTATACCCCAAGACGGCCAATTTGGCAAAATCTTTGGGAGTTTTTTTGCTGTTCAATAGATTAGAAATGCCGCCAAGAGTCGTTGTCAAGGAGCTGGAATGATGGTGCCCAAAATCTTTACGCATCACCCTGCCTCCGTCGGTGAGACCTATGGTGAACATCTTGCCGCCGCTAGCGGGTTTGGCCTGCGCATGATCGCGGGGGGCCTTGCCTGCATGGTGCACGGCTTCTTGCCGTTCGCGTTTGTGAAAACAGGCAGCAACCAGATCCGGAAACTGCACGAAACCATGGTCACCAATCGTGATCGCAGAGCCATACACCGGGCCCCAACGCATGAGCAGGGCCGGGCCGCCTGAGCATGGCAACACGTCTGGTTGTAACCGCATCCCCGCGCCCAATCACTCCCACGGGCGCGGGGGTATGTCTCAGTAGCGGGCTCGCTGCAGTGGCGATCGCCATCGGCGCAGCGACGAGCATTTCGGTCATGCTGTTGGCCCTATTGGCAGGGTTGTGCCTGCGCAGTGCTTTTCCCCAAACAATTGCATGGTTTGCTGTCGGAATTCGCTTCTGCTCGAAGACTTTGGTGCGGATCGGCGTCGCGCTGCTCGGGCTGCGCGTTGTGGCACATGATCTTTGGGCTTTGGGACTCTCGTCCATCGCAATTGTCCTGGTCTCGCTGGCAATAACCCTTTGTGGCGGTTACCTCCTCGCCAAGCGCGCGCGGCTTCCGACTGACGTTGCCGCGATTGCCGCGACGTCGGTCGCCATTTGCGGCGCATCGGCGGCGCTTGCGGCTTCAGCTGCGATGCCGCGTCGGGCGGGGTTGGACGAGCAGACTTCGCTTATAATCATCATCGTTGCGGTGCTGAGCACAGTCGTCATGATTGTCTACCCGTGACTTGCGCACGCGCTGGGTCTAACCCCGATGGCAACGGCATTGATGCTTGGAGCTTCCATCCACGATGTGGCGCAGGTCGCAGGCGCAGGACTGTCCATATCTCCGGAGGTCGGGGCGCAAGCTGTCATAATCAAAATGATCCGCGTCGCCTGCCTCTTGCCGGTCGTAGCGAGTTTTAGCCTCTTCTTTTTCAGGCTTCGGTCAACCGCCCATAACGCAGAACCAGTGGCACCTGTTCCCGGATTTATTCTAGCGTTCCTGCTGTTAGCGATAAGCTCATCTATTGGCCTGCTTCCGGATGCCGCGCGCTCCTATGGAGGGCAGATTTCAGGCTGCATCCTGACTGCTTCGGTAGCCGCGATCGGTCTTTCAACAAGCTTCGGCGATTTGAAACGTGCGGATCACTCACTCGTCGCGGTCCTCATCGGCCAAAGCGCGCTGCAGCTCTTGGCCGTTCTTACTCTGATTCATTACCTCTTTTGATAGGTCTTTTGTTCCCCGTCAGCACCAATGGCACCAAATTGATGTTGTGAGCTAAGGAGGATTTTGGTCTCTTCGCAGTGACGAAGGAACGAAGATGAGACCAAAATCCTCTGGCCAGAAAGCCCCCGCCGAGAAAGTGCTGAATGATAT
>JANLST010000514.1:0-1569 GCA_031362505.1 Sphingomonadales bacterium | reverse complement strand
TGATGCAGCCGAGGAACTTCGCCAGCAAAAGGAATTCGAAGCCTTTATGAAGGCCGACACCCGGACGCTTGCAACCCAATATGCCGCCCGTGGCACGATGCGCAAACCAATGGGTCAGGCACAACTTCGCGAAATGAAACTCAAATAGATACAAAGCGGCCGCGCCACCTTGGAGGTGACGCGGCCGTTTTTTAGCCTCATGTGGCGATCAGGCGAAGCTGACGTTCGTTTTCATGTTGCGACGACGCATCCCCGATCCAACCATGCCAAAGCCCAGGATCATCATCGCCCAGGTTGCCGGTTCGGGTACTGCCGAATTGACGGTGAGGTTTTTGAACTTGAACCCGTCAATCTTGCCGTCGGCATTGTTGAGCGCCGGCTGGGAGTTCGAGGCGATGTTCGTCGTCCCGAATGCGACGGTCGCATCGGTGCCTGGCTTTCCAACAGCAGGCGCCGACATGCGTAATTAGCCAGTCAGCCCGAGAATTTTCCGTTCCGCCGCAATGATCGGGGCGAAGCTTGGACGAGCGATGATCAAGTCGCGATAAGCTACCAGTTTCGGATAAGCGGAAGGATCGGGCGCCGCACCGGCATGACCAAGGTTCACGAGCATCGTGCAAACTGCAATATCAGCCAAGGAGAATGTATCGCCCACAAGGCAGTTTGACTCAGGGACCTGGGTTTCAAGCCAGGCCAAGATGGGCGGTAGCTCGGTCTCCTGTGCTTCAGCGGCAATTGAGAGATCAGACGGTCGGCCGAGCAGTTTCGCAACAACGCGATTGAAGAAGATTTTCCCCGCTGGTTGAAGCAGGATAGTATCTGCAAATTCTTCAAACCAGATCGTGCGGCCGCGCGCCTTCGCCTCAACCGGGATCAGTGCGGGGCTTGGATGCTTGGCTTCGATATACTGGACGATCGCTGAGGAATCGCAGAGTGTATATTCACCGTCGCTGAATGCCGGAATCTTGCCGAACGGGCTCATCGCTCGAAAGGCCGGATCTTCGCCGCCGGGAAAGGTCTGCGCCATTTCAAGCGGCACCCCTTTTTCTGCGGCAAAGACTATGACCTTGCGGACAAAGGGAGAGAGTGAATTTCCGTATACGATCATGGGAATAATCCTTTCCATTGCTGTGAACGATCATTGGCTTTGTATTGCAACGCAGAAATCTTGGTTGCGTTGCAAGCCTTCTCTGCCATCATTCGTCGATGGAGGGATTTTTGTGACATTTAGCCTGCTCGTTGTCGTCAGCGTTGTGTTCTTCATTTTGTTGCATGACCAAAGAGGCCGGATCCGAAGGATCGAGGATCGACTTGATGCCCTGGCCAAGCATGATTCTGACGAGGTGAAGGGAGAAGTCCACCCAGCCGCAACCCCCCAAGCGCCTCCTCCTTCTGTGCCAGTACGCCGCCCGGTTCCTGCTTCCGCACTACAGGTTCCGCCACGGCCGCAAGTCGCTCCGCATGCACCACAGGCATCGATTGAAATAGCGAGGCCAATTCCTCGCCAACCAGCCAAGACGTTTGCCGCCAATTTCGAGGCGCTGGCAGGGGGGAAACTACCCATCTGGA
>JANLST010000510.1:0-2907 GCA_031362505.1 Sphingomonadales bacterium | reverse complement strand
GCTCATCAGCGCTCAGAATCGCGTGCCGATCTTCATCCCTAAAACCTGTGGCTTGATTGGGAGAGACCGGACAAAGGGCGCGCATAGACCGACTGAGCAGGCAACCGTCCGGTTCAACTCGCCACGCTTGTCAAAGGCATTTTGCACGAACAGTTCGACTTTCCATTTTTCCAAATCCGTGCCGACCGAAAAATCGGCAGTTGCGAATGAGGGAGTCGAACCCAGCAAGGCTTGCTCGGCAGTCACCAATCGCGAGCGAGCGCTGCCACGATAATTTAGTGAACCCTGGAAGAAACTAGTGTGTGAAAGCAGCGGAAAACTGTAGCGCGCAGTTAGGCTACCCTTGAAATGCGGCTGAAGCGGCAAGCGCGTGCCTCGTGGCGCAGCGGGCGGAACGCCCGGCGTGCAAACGCTGTTCCCTACCGCATTCACTTCGCAGAAATCGCTCGTCAGTTTGGCATCGATATAGGACCCAGACCCCGACAGGGTGAGACCGCCCAGAGCCAACGAGAAGTCGCTTTCGGCACCATAAACCCGGGCATTGCCTGCATTATAGATGCTGGTGACACCGTTTGATCCGGCGGCGGCCAGCGTGAATTGCAACCGTGTGAGCCGTTCATAAAAGACTGCTGCATTGAACTTCAGCTTGCGGTCGAACAGGCCGAGCTTCGTCCCAAGTTCAAAGTTGGCAAGCCGGTCCGATTTGAACGGTATGACACCCACGCGGCGGTTGTTGCCTCCTGGCCGAAACCCCGTTGCATATGTGGCATAGACAAGTTTGTCCGGCGTAACCTGCCAGGCAAGGCTCACTTTGTGGGTCTCGCCGTCCTCCGAAGTGCGCTTGTCGATATTGTTGCATGGCCGGTCGGTGGCGGTCGTCGGCAAGCAGGGTGTGGATTGACTGGTGACAGCCGAGGCGAAGCCCGAAAAGCCGAACAGACTGTTCTTGGCCTTGAACCCGCGGATGCCGCCTGTCAGTTTCAGGCGATCCGTCAGATCGAAATTGGCCTCGGCAAAAGCCGCATAATCCGTATCCTTCCGGTTAAGGCGGCGAGCAAAAACGTCGTCGCCAAAGCCGCGTGGCTGCGTGAGGATCGTGCTCAGATCCTGGACCGAAAAGTCAGTGTTGTCCTTGTCGGTCTGGCGCTGGTAAAAGAGTCCGGCAACGAAGCGGAAGCGATTGTCACTCGGCGAGGACAGCCGCGCTTCCTGCGTGAATTTGGAATAGCGTTCAGCCGCGAAGATCGATTGCGACGGATCGAGAAACCCGCCCTTTCCATCCGGAAAATTCGTGTATCCCGGGAATTGGTCATAAGCGACCGTGTAATAGGAATAGTCGAGCGCGGTGTTGACACGCCGCTCAAAATATCCGCCCGAATAGACCAGATCCAAATCGCTGATCTTGCCCTCGATGGTCAGCGCAGCTTGATAGAAGCGATCAAGATTGCTCGACGGCTCGAAGTCCGAAACCTTCAGGTCTCCCTTTTTCTTGTCGTACGCAAAAGACCCATGGCTGAGCTGGTGCTGATAAATGATCGCCGGCGTCACCGTCCAATTGTCGTCCAGGTCGATCTTCAACGCGGCGCGGCCGCCGTAAGTGTCTACGTCGTTGAAATCCTTCTCGACGAGATTGGCATTGTTGACCGTGGCATTTGTTGCCGGGTTGTTATCACCCAGCGTAAATGTGCGCGTTGTGCGAACATTGTCGATATGGCCGCCATCGTGCTGGTAAAAGCCGACCACACGCAAGGCCGCCCTGTCCGAAATCGGCAAATTCAGGAAAGATTCGAATTCGCCTCCTGCATCTCCCTTGCCAAATTTGTTGAACTGAACGTCGACTCCACCTTCGAATTTGGACGTGTCGGGCTTGTTTGTTATGATCCGGACCGTGCCAGCAAGCGAACTGGCGCCAAACAATGTGCCCTGAGGCCCAGACAGAGCTTCGACGCGTGCTACATCGTAGATATGCACGTCGACTGAACCGCCCACGGTCGAGACAGGTATTTCGTCGAGATAGAGTCCGACGGTCGGCGGCCCCGAAGCAATCGGATTGAAGCTGGGACCGGCATTGGCGCCCCGAATCGTTATTTCCCCCTGGCCCGGCCCGAAACTGTAGACGCTGACGCTGGGCAACAGCTTGGAATAGTCATCAAGGCTTGCCACCTGGTGTTGTTCGAGCGTTTGCGTGCTCAGGGCCTGAATGCTGATCGGAACCTTCTGGATGCTCTCTTCGCGTTTGGTGGCGGTAACGATTATTTCATTCACATCGGCACTGTCGGCATCGCCCGCCGGCGCGGTTTGGGCGAGGACGGGCTGAACCAGTGCGATGGCGGAACTGGAGAGGAAGAAAAAGCAAACACGACGCAATTTGGAAACTGGCACTACACAAGCCCTTTACGCAACTCGTGCGCAATGATTGCGAACTGTCCCGCTATGGGTCAATCTCCAATCGGTCTGTGACCTCGAATTGCGGTGTTTTTACTCCCGGATGTTACTATTTTATCACTATTATCAGTATGTTAGTGTATCAACAACCTGAACACTGATGCAATTTCTTACACGTTGAACCGGAACAGCAACACATCGCCATCATGCACGACATACTCCTTGCCCTCGGAACGCAGCCTGCCCGCATCGCGCGCGCCGGCCTCGCCCTTGCAGGCGACATAATCATCATAGGCAATCGTTTCGGCGCGGATGAAGCCGCGTTCGAAATCCGTGTGGATCACGCCGGCCGCCTGCGGCGCCTTTGCACCCTTGGTCACGGTCCATGCCCGGGTTTCCTTGGGGCCGCAGGTGAAGAAGGTGATAAGATGGAGAAGCGCATAACCCGCACGGATCACGCGGGTCAGGCCGGTTTCGTTGAGGCCAAGATCGGCGAGGAATTCGCCACGATCCTCCGTCGGC
>JANLST010000469.1:0-14047 GCA_031362505.1 Sphingomonadales bacterium | reverse complement strand
CGTTGGGTATTCTTGTCTCGCGCGGCGTTGTTGCCGCCGACGGACAACGTGACCTCGATCTGTGGGTACGCGCGCAGCCTGACGTCGATCGAAATGATCTTGCGATTGCGGGCTGGAACGAACGGCCATTGCCCGAAACGGAATCCCGTTTCGCCAATGATCGGGCTTGCAGCTTTGCCAAACTGGAAAGTGACGGTGATTGGGCTTGCGACGCTCAATTGCGCATGACGGACATCTCGCCGCAACTCGCCTCGCTTTCTGGAGTCGATACGGCATTGGCATTGGGCCAGCCTTTGACTCGATTGTTTCGGTTGCTTGAGGACGATCAAGGTGATTTGCCACTTCTTGCGGCCATCGCCGAGCGGCATTTCTTTTCCACGCAACTGGTCGAATTGCGCAATGCTCCCAGTGTGCGACTTTACGTGCACGGAGAGTTGCGGTTCGCACCGTCGGGTGAATTTTCCGGATTTCTGGGAGGATATCGCTTGATAGAGCGCGAGTTTGCGCCCCTCAAGATCAGCGGAACTCCCAAGGGTGTTGTCGACGAAGGTTTTGCAGGTCGGCTCGATACCGCGCTACGGACGCCGCTTGCCCGAATCATAACCAACGCCGATTCAATCAGTGCCCAAGGCGAAGGCCCTTTGCGTCATGACTATGTCGAATATGCCAGTGATATTTCAGCGGCGGGCCGCCATTTATTGGGTCTTGTCGATGATTTGGCCGATCTTCAGGCCGTGGAGAGTCCTGATTTCCGGATCGAGCCTGAGAATGTCGATTTGGTCGATATCGCCCGGCGTGCGGCAGGTTTGCTTGGCGTGCGCGCTGCGGATCGAGACGTGCGTATCGATCTTCCGCCAAGCGACGAAATACTTGATGCACAAGGAGAGTTTCGGCGGGTGCTTCAGATCATGGTTAACCTGATTGCCAATGCCGTGCGATATTCGCCCAAGGGCTCAAGTGTTTGGCTCAGGACAGAGCGAGAGGGAGATCTTGCCGCCGTGATTGTCGCGGACCAGGGCAAGGGCATTCCGATCGAGGATCAGAGCCGCATCTTCGAAAAATTTGAGAGGGTCGATCCATCCGAGCCTGGAGGAAGCGGATTGGGCCTGTTCATCTCGCGCCGCCTGGCTCGCGCTATGGGCGGAGATATCACAGTCGACAGCGCTCCGGGGCAGGGCGCGCGCTTCGTGCTCACCCTGCCGCTAACACAGCCAGGTTAGCGCTTGCCGACCGGAACATAATCCCGTTCGGCCGGGCCAGTATAGAGTTGACGCGGTCGGCCAATTTTCTGATCCGGATCGGAAATCATTTCGTTCCACTGCGCGACCCATCCTACAGTGCGAGCCAAAGCGAAGAGCGCCGTGAACATGGTGGTCGGAAAGCCGATCGCGGAAAGGATCACGCCTGAATAGAAATCGACGTTGGGGAACAGCTTCTTTTCAATGAAATAGGGATCGTTGAGGGCCATTTCCTCTAACTGGAGCGCCACTTCGAACACGGGATCAGTGACGTTAAGCGCCTTGAATACCTCGCGCACTGTGCTTTGCATGACGGTCGCACGGGGATCGTAGTTCTTGTAGACGCGATGGCCAAATCCCATCAGCCGAAACGGATCATCCTTATTCTTCGCACGCTCAATATAATGGGGTATCCGATCCGGAGTGCCAATTTCACGCAGCATGTTGAGCGCGGCCTCGTTGGCACCGCCATGAGCCGGCCCCCAAAGGCAGGCAATTCCAGCGGCAATGCAGGCAAATGGGTTTGCACCAGAGGATCCCGCAAGACGAACTGTCGAGGTTGACGCATTTTGTTCGTGATCGGCATGAAGGATGAATATCCGGTCCAGTGCCTTTTCGACGACAGGGTTTACGTAGTAATCCTCTGCTGGAACGCCGAATGTCATCCGCAGGAAGTTGCCCGTATAGCTCAGGTCGTTCTTGGGATAGACGAATGGTTGGCCCACCGAATATTTATATGCAGCAGCTGCAATCGTTGGCATCTTGGCAATGAGGCGGTGGCTTGCAACCATGCGCTGATGCGGATCGGTGATGTCCGTCGAGTCGTGGTAAAAGGCCGAAAGAGCACCCACAACGCCACACATGATGGCCATCGGATGCGCATCACGTCGAAAGCCACGATAAAACTGCATCAGTTGTTCGTGGAGCATCGTATGGCGCGAAATTGTGTAACTGAACTTGTCGAGCGTTTCCTTGTTCGGCAAATCACCGTTCAGGAGCACATAGGAAACTTCCATGAAGCTCGAATTTTCAGCAAGTTGACCAATCGGATAGCCGCGATGAAGGAGAACACCTTCGTCGCCGTCAATATAAGTGATTGCCGAATCGCAACTCGCGGTTGAGGTAAAGCCGGGATCGAAAGTGAACGCGCCAGTCTGCGCATAGAGTTTGCGGATGTCGATGACATCGGGGCCAACGCTTCCGGATCGCACGGGACAGGAAACTTCCTTGCCGTTGAGGGTTACCGTTGCGTTCGAATCGCCCATTTCTTTTCCTTCCTCAATCAGGCCAGTCTGGCCATAGCATCACCGATACGTGCCAATGACTCCTCGCGTCCCAGAAGGAGCAGCACGTCGAATATTCCAGGCGAGGTCGTACGACCAGTGAGCGCAGCCCGCAAAGGCTGGGCAACCTTGCCAAGGCCCAGTCCGGCATCTTCCGCTACCTGACGCACCGCAGTCTCCAGTGCAGCTTCGCCCCATTCCGAACTGCCGCCAAGTGCACGCGAAACGGACTCGAGCAGATGTGCGGAATCACCTTCTAGCAGAGCCTTTGCATCTTCGTCGAGAGCCAGTGGTCTTTGTTCGAAGAGGAACAATGCACCGTCAGCAAGCCCCAATGTCGACTTGGCGCGCGGCTTCAGTGACGCCATTGCGGTAACAAGGGTCAGCTGTTCGAAATCCGTCATTGCGCGTTGAATTTTGGTCTCGATCAAAGGCTGCACAATATCCGCCAACCGCGAATCATCCGCCTCGCGAATGTAGTGACCATTGAGGTTTTCGAGTTTTTTGAAATCAAAACGGGATGGTGATCGTCCGACCGCATCCAGTTCGAACCACTCAATTGCCTGTTCACGGCTTATAATCTCGTCATCGCCATGGCCCCAGCCGAGACGAAGCAGATAATTATCTATCGCTTCGGGCAGATACCCCATTTCGTCACGATAGGCGTCCACGCCAAGTGCTCCGTGCCGCTTCGAGAGCTTTGCCCCGTCCGATCCATGGATCAGCGGAACATGGGCGTAGACCGGTTCCTGCCATCCGATTGCACGGATCAGGGCGAGCTGCCGAAACGCATTGTTCAGATGATCGTCCCCGCGGATGACATGTGTGATGCCCATGTCGTGATCGTCAACGACAACTGACAGCATATACGTTGGATTGCCGTCCGAGCGCAGAAGGACAAAATCATCCAATTCTTCATTTTTGACGGTAACTTGGCCCTGCACGCGGTCGTCGATCGTAACGCTCCCGGTCTGGGGTGCTTTCAGGCGAATAACGAAAGGGGCGCCTGCTGGCGCTTCAGATGGATCTCGATCCCGCCAACGGCCGTCATAGCGCATTGGTTGTTTGGCCGCGCGCTGGGCCTCTCGCATCACCTCCAACTCGTCCGATGTGGCATAACAGCGATAGGCGTGGCCGGTTTCGAGCAAATGGCTGGCAATCTCTGCATGGCGCTTGGCGCGGGCAAACTGGAAGACCGTTTCTCCGTCCCAGTCGAGCCCTAGCCATTGCATTCCATCAAGAATTGCCTCGATCGCTGCATCTGTTGAGCGCGCGCGATCGGTATCCTCAATGCGTAACAGGAATTTTCCACCGTGGTGCCGGGCGAACAACCAGTTGAAGAGCGCAGTGCGCGCTCCACCAATATGCAGGAATCCGGTCGGCGATGGAGCAAATCGTGTGACGACCCCCGAATTTGCCTCGCTTGCACCCACCCAGTCGATCTCCGTTGCTGCTGTTACAAGCAGCGCCCCTAGCATGGCAATCGTGTGGCTTCAAAGGGGCATGGTTCAAACAATCGAACAGCTTGAACTCTGGCTCGAAGTTGAATGCGATCAGCTCGCACTTTGGATCCCTGTGATGTTCGGGACGGGGATAGGATTATGGTTTGCGACTGCAACGCGCATCGCCTGGATCGCAATCATGATCACAGGATTAGGCGGCGTTTTCGCAGCTTTTACGCTTGGTCTTGGCCGGCGAACTGCGCGTCTGGCCTTTTGGGCCGGGTTATGCATGACCAGTGGTTGTGGACTGATCTGGGCGCGAAGCGAATGGGTTGCGGAATCGCGGGTGGAACGTCCGACGATTGCAAGGTTCGTTGCACGGATCGAGAGGATTGAAGCTCTGCAGCAACGAGACGGCGTTCGTCTGCTTCTCGCGACCGGCTCGCAAGCCGGGCTGCCTCCACACGTCAGAGTGTCAGTTGATATCGACAAATCAATCCCCGATCTGGTCGAAGGAGATCAAATTGCCCTTCGGGCGAGGCTTGTGCCGCCGCCGGATGCGGCAGTGCCTGGCGGATATGACTTTGCCCGCGTTGCCTGGTTTCAGCGGATCGGAGGAACCGGAAAAGCTCTCGACAAACTTCAGCGCGTCGGACCCGGAAGCAACGGTGGCCAACCATTGCGCGCTCGAATTACGGCCCATGTTCGAGAACAATTGAGCGGAAGCGCGGGCGGAATTGCAGCGGCATTTGCAACAGGCGATCGTAGCGGGATCGCGGCATCGGACGAAGATGCCATGCGGGCGAGCGGCTTGACCCATCTTCTATCGATCAGCGGGCTTCACATTACTGCCGTCGTAGCCGCGGCGATGTTTTTGGCCTTGCGACTCTTGGCATTGAGCCCGTGGCTGGCACTTCGCGCACCTTTGGTCATCATTTCTGCCGGTGCAGGAGCGATGGCCGGCATAGGTTACACGCTCCTTACTGGGGCAGAGGTGCCCACAATCCGCTCGTGCATCGCGGCTTTGCTTGTCTTGATTGGCCTCGCTTTGGGTCGTGAGGCCTTGACATTGCGACTGGTCGCCACCGGCGCTCTCGTTGTGCTTCTCATCTGGCCCGAAGCTCTGGTGGGGGCTAGTTTCCAGCTTAGTTTTGCTGCCATCACCGCGATAGTCGCGCTCCACGAGCATCCTCGTATCCAGGCCGCCATGATACGGCGCGATGACGCCTTGATTATCCGGCTCGCACGTTCAGTGAGTTCATTGTTGCTGACCGGTATCGTCGTGGAGGCAACTCTCGCACCGATTGCGCTGTATCATTTTCACAAATCAGGCCTTTATGGCGCTCTTGCCAACATCATTGCCATTCCCTTGACGACGTTCGTTGTGATGCCGCTAGAGGCATCGGCGCTGTTTCTCGACACAGTCGGTATTGGCGCACCGTTTTGGTGGGCGACGGGCGCAAGTCTCGAATTTCTGCTCTGGATTGCGCGACATGTTGCATCCTTGCCGGGCGCCGTGGCAACCCTGCCGTCCATTCCAACACCCGCCTTTGCAGCCATGCTCGGCGGCGCGCTTTGGATATTGCTCTGGCGCACACGGGCGCGTTGGCTGGGCATCCTTCCCTTCATTTTTGGGATAGTGATGTCCATGACGACTCCTGCACCAGACTTGCTGGTGACAGGGGACGGTCGCCATTTGGCTGTACGGGGAAATGACGGAAAGGTGGCCCTTCTCCGCCCACGGACCGGCGACTATATGCGTGACCTGCTCGCCGAGCGTTCGGGTGAGCTTGAGCCGCTAATCGATTTGGACTTTTCGCGCGGTGCGCGATGTGGGCGTGACCTGTGCCTTGCAACTCTCAATCGCGGCGGAAGAAGTTGGCGGATTGCCGCAACAAGAAGCCCCTATAGACTCCCATGGACGGCATTTGCCGAGACTTGTCATTCGGTTGATATCGTCGTGAGTGATCGGCGCTTGCCGCGCGGTTGCAAGCCACGTTGGCTGACCTTGGATAAGGCATTTCTTTCAAAAACGGGCGGGCTTGCAATCAGCCTTTCCACCCCGCGGGTCGAAAGTGTCTATCACACAAAGGACGACCATCCCTGGCTAAAGGGTAGGCGAATGATCAGTAGCGCCTCAAAAGTCCCGCGAGCAGACCCTGTACGCGCACTTGGTTCGGCGCATAGCGTTGTGGCTGGTAGGCACGGTTCGCGGGATCGAGGCGGATCATCGACCCTTCGCGGCGGAAATATTTGAGAGTCGCCTCATTGTCATCAACGAGAGCGACAATGATTTCGCCTTCGCGTGCACTGTCTGCTTTTCGGATCAGCGCATAATCGCCATCGAGAATGCCAGCCTCAACCATCGAATCCCCAGACACTTCAAGTGCATAATGTTCGCCCGAGCCAAGCAGCGCCGCCGGCACAGCGAGCATCGACTGGCCTTCGAGTGCCTCGATTGGCATGCCGGCCGCAATCCGGCCATGCAAGGGGATTTCGAACACGTCGTTCGCCGCCATCGGGATGCCTTTGGGAGCCATTGATTTCGGCGTGAGATTGACAACGTTTGTTGACGACACGGGTCTGGATTCGCCACTACGTTCGGGCATGCGAACCACTTCAAGTGCGCGCGCACGATTGGGCAGGCGTCGGATGAAGCCGCGCTCCTCCAAGGCAGAAATCAGACGGTGAACGCCCGATTTGGACTTGAGATCCAGCGCTTCCTTCATTTCCTCGAATGACGGCGAAACTCCGGTTTCAGAAAGCCGGTCATGGATGAAACAAAGAAGCTCATGTTGTTTGCGGGTCAGCATCTCAATGCCTCCAATGATGGAACGAACGTGGAACTTCTAGGCATCGCAAAACGGAGCGTCAAGCGTTAATGTTCACCATAGGTTCGCATCCACTATTTCAGCGCAAGCACTGCGACATCATCGCCAATTGCAAGGGGCGGTGCATTAGGAGGGCGGACGATCAGACAGTCCGCAGTTGCCAGCCCACCCATCGCAGAGCTGTCATTTGGGCCAACTGGAAGAACGCCGTCCTTTGTCAGTCTTGCGCGCAGATGATCGGTGCGGTTACCATTGGCCGCGATTGGGGCGGCGAGGCGCATCGGGATGCTGCCGGGAAAAGGGGCACTTGCTCCTGCAAGGGCTGCTGCTGCTGGCTTGGCGAAGAGCAGGGCAGTTACAAAAGCCGAGACCGGGTTGCCGGGAAGGCCGATCACCACCATATTGCCGAGCTTTCCTGCCATGACAGGCTTTCCCGGGCGCATCGCGACCTTCCAGAAATCGAGCAAAGCGCCACAGTTTTCAAGTGCCGGCTTGACCAGGTCATGATCACCAACTGATGCGCCGCCCATCGTTATCAAGAGGTCAGCATCAGCGCTTTGGATCGCAGCCTCGATCTTTGAAAGATTGTCAGGAACAATACCAATAATATTGATATCACATGGTAAATCGGAAAACATCGACGCAAGCATGACCGTGTTGGATTCAGGTAACAGATCATCGCCCGCGTCGCTTCCAGGCGGCACAAGTTCGTCACCAGTCGCGATCAGCGCGATCCGTGGTATCTGGCGAACGGCAACGTTTCCATGCCCCCCGCTTGCCGCAAGCGCAATTCGCGCAGGAGTAAGGCGTTCGCCGTTTCGGACGAGTAGGTCGCCAGCTCGAAAGTCCGAACCCACTGGCCGGACATGTTGCCCACAGCGTGAGGCAGCATCGGCATCGAAAACAATCGTGTCGCCTTGCCGTGTGACATTCTCCTGGATGACGATCGTGTCAGTGCCGCTGGGAAGGGCAGCGCCTGTGAAAATTCGGACGGCCTCGCCGTTCTGAACAATGCCCTGAAATGGCCTGCCAGCTGCCGATTCACCGATAATCTGCCACGGCCCGATTTCCCCAAAGGCAAACGCATATCCATCCATTGCGGAGAGCGCACGTGCTGGCTGGGTCCGCCTGGATACAATGTCCGCCGCAGCCCAGCGTCCGGCGGCTTCGATCAACGGACGGGTTTCGATTGGCAGCGGCGTCACAAGGGCGAGCAATTGCGCTTGGGCCTCGTCCAGCGAGATCATGGTGCGCGCCAATCGCCCGATTTTCCGCCGCTCTTTGACAGTAGACGGATTTCCCCGATGATCATGGCCTTATCGATCGCCTTTGCCATGTCATAGACGGTCAGGAGCGCGACTGCGGTTGCGGTCATCGCTTCCATTTCAACGCCGGTTTGGCCAGATGTTCGCGCAGTAGTTGTTGCGCGCAGTCCATTCGCAAGGCTCTCGAATGCAATCGTAACGCTCGATAGCCCGAGCGAGTGGCAGAGGGGAATCAGGTCGCTGGTCCGCTTCGCTGCCTGTATCCCGGCAATGCGGGCGACGGCGAGAACATCGCCCTTTGCAACCTGATCGGCCTGAATGGCTGTCAATGCTTCGGAACTCATCGTGATAGTCCCTGTTGCGACAGCTTCGCGGGCCGTCAACGCCTTGCCTGACACGTCGACCATCCGCGCGGCGCCGCTTTCGTCAATATGGGTCAGTCGCGTCATGCACCCTCCAGTAGGTTGCGGGTTGCGGCCTCGACATCGAGGGAACGCATCAGGCTTTCGCCGACAAGAAAACAGCTCACCCCATGTTTCGACATTGCCACAAGGTCAGCATGGCTGGACAATCCGCTCTCTGCAACAAACGTGCAGTCAGGCGGCGCCTTTCCGACCAGTTCATATGTCCGTGAGAAATCGACTGTGAAATCCTTCAGATTCCGATTGTTGACGCCGATCAGCCGCGACTGAAGACGAAGGGCGAACTCCAGCTCGTCGGCATCATGCGTTTCCACCAATACATCCATTCCTCGTTCAATTGCCGCCGCTTCGATCTCCTGCATTTCGGAGTCTTCAAGGGCAGCCACGATGATGAGGATCGCATCGGCGCCAATCGCCCGCGCCTCCGCCACTTGCCATGGGTCGATCATGAAATCCTTGCGCAGGACGGGCAGGGCGCAGGCAGCCCGTGCCGCAACCAGATAATCTTCATGCCCCTGAAAATAGGGCGCATCGGTCAGCACCGAGAGGCAGGCTGCACCGCCCGCCTCATATGCCGCCGCATGTTCTGCGGGGCGAAAGTCGGCGCGGATCAACCCCCTGGACGGGCTGGCTTTCTTGATTTCGGCAATCAGGCCAAAGCTTGTCTTTGCCTTGGCATCGAGCGCGGAACGAAAGCCACGCGGCGCGGTCTGGGCTGCGGCCAGCCGGTCAAGATCGGCAAGCGAATGCCGGGCCTTGCGCTCCGCAACTTCAAGGCGCTTGGTGGCGCAGATCTCGTCGAGCTTGTTTGTCATCAAAACGCGATCCAGCAGTCGAGCAAGGTATTGGCCAGGCCATTGTCGAGAACTTCGGCGGCCTCCTCGACGCCATCAAGCCAGTTATCGGCGCGGCCCGCGACAATCAGGGCGGCGGCGGCGTTGAGGAGGACGGCGTCGCGATAAGGACCCTTCTCGCCTTGGAGCAGCCGCCGCAGCGCCGCCGCATTATAGGCCGCGTCGCCGCCGTGGATGGCGCTTGTCGAGGCACTGGGTAGCCCGGCATCGCCCGGTGTGACAACATCGCCGACGGGCAGGCCGCCGATGTTGAAAATCCGGCTCGCCCCTGCACCAGAGAGTTCGTCCAGCCCTTCTTCGCCCGAGACCACCAATGCCGCTTTCGTGCCAAGGCTTTGCAGCGCTTTGCCATAGATCGGCACATAGTCAGGCCGGGCAATGCCGATCAGTTGGCGTTCGACCCGCGCCGGATTGGCGAGCGGCCCGATCAGATTGAAGATCGTCCGCCTGCCGATCGCCTTGCGGATCGGCTGGATGCGCTTCATCGCCGGATGGTGATTGGTCGCGAACAGGAAACAGATGCCCAGTTCGTTCAGCGTCGCTTCGGCAGTTTCGCCAACGCGCGTCATGTCCAGCCCGAGCGCTTCGAGCGTGTCGGCAGCGCCTGCCTTGCTGCTCGCCGCGCGATTGCCGTGTTTGGCAACGGAAACGCCGCAGGCTGCCGCGATGATCGCCACTGCGGTCGAGACGTTGAGGCTGTGATGCCCGTCTCCTCCGGTTCCGCACACGTCGATCGCATTGGCCGGAGCGTCGATCGGGATCATGCGATCGCGCAACGCCTGCGCGGCGGCGGCAATCTCGACGCTCGTCTCGCCCCGTTCGCTCAGCGCAATGAGGAACGCGCCGATCGCCTCGTCCGAAACGCGCAAATCCAATATATCGGAAAAGGCTTGGCGCGCCGTCGCTTCATCGAACGCTTCACGCGGATCGGGCAGGCGAAGCGTGACGGTCACGCCCGTTCCTTCACCTTCATCCCCGCCAGCGCCATGAAGTTGGCGAGCATCGCATGGCCATGTTCGGTGGCGATGCTTTCGGGATGGAACTGGACCCCGTGGATCGGCAGCGTCGCGTGGCGGAATCCCATGACATGGCCATCATCGCTCGTCGCATTGATGATCAGGTCGGCCGGAATGTCCTCGACGATCAGCGAGTGATAGCGGGTCGCGGTGAAGGGGGAGGGGAGCCCGGCGAAAATCCCGCTTCCGTCATGCGCCACGGGCGAGGTCTTCCCGTGCATCAGCCCGCCGCGGACGACATGGCCGCCGAAATGCTGGCCGATCGATTGATGACCAAGGCACACGCCCAGCAACGGCTTGCCCGCTTCGGCGCAGGCCGCGACGAGTTCAAGACTGATGCCCGCCTCGTTCGGCGTGCAGGGGCCGGGAGAGATCAGAAAGGCCTCCGCGCCCGAAGTGATGGCCTGCCCCGCAGAAATCGCATCGTTGCGGACAACCTCCACCTCTGCCCCCAATTCCATCAGGTAATGGACAAGGTTCCAGGTAAAGCTGTCATAATTGTCGATGACGAGGATCATGCCGCAGGCCCTAGCGGGTGATCGGTTGCGGTTGAAGCAATTTGTGCTGGGCGGGGCGGGCGCCGGAATCTAGAAAACCGGTGCTTAACTTCCCAAACTTCCCGTGAGGCACGTTTTTTGTGGGAAGCTAAGGCAACCGGGCGCATGTTCGTTCATCGCTGTGGGCAGGGGCTAGCTATTCGGCCTCTGGCTCCAAAGGATGAGAAAGAGCGTGTGGCCCGACCGAATCATCGGCACCGATTGACAGTGCGGAATGATTTCCTATTTTACAAGGGGTTAGGTGAAATTGATTCCCACGTGCGCGTGAGCTTGGGTGAAACTCAGCGAGGCTAATTATAGGCCCCGAAGCTCGCGTCATTCATCGTTGCTTGGCCGGATAGGCCCGGGTGGCCAGAGCACTCCTCGCTTGCCTTCGCGCGTGCACATGCACGGCACCGACACCGCTACGCCATCCACGACCCCCATGATCAACCCGGTCCCACCACATGCAGGGCAACCGGGCAGCAATTGATCGTCATCATGCCCATGTTCGCTCATCTTTGCCTCCGAGGCTGGATTTGATCAACACCAAGGCTGCCGGGAGCCTGTCCATTCTCGCGCCAAACCTTCCTTGACCAGAATGCCACCCAAGCTCTCTCCGTTCCGTGTGACGATCCGCAATTTTCGTCCATATCTGTCCTCGTCACCGCCACCCGATTCCAGTTCGAATGGGCCATTGTTGAGAAGCTCACGCAAGCGATTTGTCGCTCGATCCCCAAGGTCCGCTTCATATGCGCAGCGCGGCGGATGGGTTTCTGGCGCGTCGATGTTTATGATCCGTACCTTTCCGCCTTCAACCCAGAAGGTGTCGCCGTCCACGACGCAGTTCTGGCCGCCCCCAACATGGCAAAACCCAAAAGCCGGATTGCGGTTCACCTGTGCTGCCATTGAACTGTCAGCGCTCAGATGGATAGGCCTGACACTATCAGGGTCCGCTGGCGCCGTCGTCGGGCCGTCAACGCTTTGTGGAACGGGCCGAAATATTACGCCACAGCCGATCGCACCGCCCAATGACAATCCGATTGCTATCAATGCAAGACTTGACGGTCCCTTGCGCTTCGCAACAGGCACGCCCCAGTCATGCGAAAACCTTCGCTTGCGCTTGTACTTGTATATTTTTCCCACGCTGGGGCATTAGCTGAAAATACTGCTATCCAGCAACGTAGAATTACAACAAATATACGGTGACGTAGCGTAAACTTGGTATCATCCTCTCGCTTGGAATCGCCGCGACAGGCGGCATAGTTCCAGAATTTGAATTCCGGCGCCGTGCTACTCAGCCATCAGCGCGGCCAAATCCGCCTTCCAGAATTTCGCCCAGGTGTGCGTGCCATGCCCCTTGGTCTCTGCGCTTTCGGGAATCAGGATAAAGCGCGCCTTCGGCATCCGCTTGACCGCGATCTGCGCCATGCCGAGGCCCGGCGGGTTGATGAAATCGTCGGCTGAATTGATCCAGAGGACGGGGACAGTGATCCGTTCAAGGTTGGGCTCCGGGTTGTAATTGCGCGAGGCATCGAGTTGGTAGATCGCGTTGTTGGCATCCACGCCCTTCCCGCGCGAGGCAAAGGCGGCGTCCAGCGCGGTTTGCGCCTTTTCGCGTGTGGGGTAGAGCGTCTGCAGGCCCACCGGGTTGCCCCCCGCAATGATGCCGAGATCGGTATAGGTGCGCATGCCCGAGGCGGGTTGCTCAGTATAGTTTCCGCCGTTCCACGCGGGATCGGCCTTGATCGCGTCGATCGACATCTTGCGCCACATCCGGTTGCGCCCCGCAATTTCGGAGGCGTTGCAGGCGAACGGGGCCAGCTTTTCGGCAAAGCCCGGATGAGCCTCACCCCAGACAAAGGCGTGCATGCAGCCCATCGACGTGCCGAGGATGAGCTTGAGCTTTTTCACGCCCAGCCCTTCGGTCAGCATCCGGTATTGCCCCGTGACCATATCGTCATAATCATATTTCGGGAACGTCATCCGCATCCCGTCGCCGGGCTTGGAGGAGCCGCCATGTCCGATGCTGTCGGGCAGGATGATGTAGAATTTGGCGATGTCGAAGGGTTGGCCGGGGCCGTAAAGCTCATCGGCGAATTGCGGCGAAAGGAACTGCTTGCCGGAGCCGCCGGTGCCGTGAAGCACCATGATCGCGTTGTCGATCTCACCCTTCCTGTTTTTGTGCGGGCTGCCGAGCGTGGTGTAGTGCATCTTCACTTCGGGCAGTTTTTCGCCGGATGTGAAGGTGAAATTCTTCAGCACCACTTCGCCGTCCGCTGACGGCCAGGTTTCGGCGAGGGCAGGTGTGGCCAGAAGGGCGAAGGCCGCGAGGAGCGGGGAGAGGATATTGCGCATGATGGCCATGCTAGGCGGTCAGGCGGTGCGGTCAAGTCATTGCCCGAACCCTGCGTCTCCCGCAACTCGCACGGCTTCGCGCGCCGCCGCCATCAGTGCTCCGGCCTTGGCTTCGCACTCGCGTTGCTCGTAATCAGGGTTGCTGTCGGCGACGATGCCTGCCCCTGCCTGCACATGCATGACGCCATCTTTCACCACGGCGGTCCGGAGCACGATGCAGCTGTCCATGTTCCCGTTCGGGCTAAAATAGCCGACGCCGCCGGCATAGGCGCCGCGGGTTTCGGGTTCGAGTTCGGCGATGATCTCGCAGGCACGGACCTTGGGTGCGCCGGAAACCGTTCCGGCCGGAAAACCTGCGAAGAGGGCATCCAGCGCATCCTTGTCCGGAGAGAGCCGACCGACCACGTTCGAGACAATGTGCATGACATGGCTGTAGAATTCGACCGAATAGCTGTCCGTCACCGTCACGCTGCCCGCTTCGGCGACGCGCCCAACATCGTTGCGGCCCAGATCAAGGAGCATCAAATGCTCGGCGCGTTCCTTGGGGTCGGCGAGCAGCGAGGCGCGATTTTCTGCATCCTCAACGGCGGTCTTGCCGCGCGGTCGGGTGCCCGCGATCGGCCGGATCGTCACTTCGCCGTCGCGCGCGCGGACAAGGATTTCGGGGCTCGATCCGGTCAGGGCAAAGCCCGGGAAGTCGAGATGATAAAGGAAAGGCGAAGGATTGATTCGTCGCAAAGCGCGATAAAGATCGAACGGCGGCAGGGGGAAGGGCTGGGTGAAACGCTGAGCCAGCACCACC
>JANLST010000406.1:0-2684 GCA_031362505.1 Sphingomonadales bacterium | reverse complement strand
CATATTCGCAAAAACATCCGAGTTCAGAAATCGAACCACCTTATACCCTTCTCGCTCAAGAAACAGCGTGCGCTTCGAATCACGGTCAGAAGTGGTTTCATGTGAAAATCCATCCAGCTCGACAACCAGCTTCGACTTCCGTCAGACGAAATCGCAGATGAACGGGCCGATAGGGATTTGACGGCTGAATTTGTGGCCGCCCAACTGGCTGGTATTGAGGTATCTCCAAAGCTCACGTTCTGCTGGAGTCGCCTGGGAACGAAGTTCCTGAGCTTTTCGAGTATTTCGTGGCTTGAAGTTCATGCCCACCCCTAACCCCTCCCGCAGGCGGGAGGGGGAATTATGAAAGCGCGCCTTTCACGAGCGCGCTGGCCTTGCTCATGTCGAGGGCATTGGCGTGGCGTTCCTTGAGCAGGGCCATCACCTTGCCCATGTCCTTGACGCTTTCCGCGCCGATTTCGCCCTTGATGCCTTCGATTAGCGCGATTGTTTCCGCCTCGCTCAATTGCTGGGGCAGGAAAGCCTCGATCACCGTGACCTCTGCGGATTCAGCATCAGCAAGTTCCTGACGCCCGCCATTCGCGAACATTTCAATCGATTCGCGACGTTGCTTGACCATTTTCTGGAGGACTTCGACCACCAGCGTGTCATCGTCGGCGGGCGACTTGCCGGTCCGGGCCTCAATGTCGCGATTCTTGATCGCGGCCATCATCAGGCGGATTGTACCGGTTTTCTGCGCGTCGCGGGCCTTCATCGCCTCGATCTGCGCGGCTTGGATACGCTCGCGAATCATCATGCTCTCTCAAAATCGGGAAAGAAGAAGCATAGCGCGAAGATTCAGCTTTTAACAGATTGACGGTGCGCGGTCGGGCCACTAGCGGACGGCCCTTAACGACATCGCCAAAAACTCGAAGAAGGAGTGCCCGCCCAATGGCTGACACCAACGCCAATGCTGCGCCAAAAGGAGCGACGGGCGTATTGGTTTTGGCGTCCGGCGAAGTGATCTGGGGCCGGGGCTTTGGCGCGGAAGGCCATAAGGTCGGTGAAGTCTGCTTCAACACGGCGATGACCGGATATCAGGAGATCATGACCGATCCCTCCTATGCCGGGCAAATCATCAACTTCACCTTCCCGCATATCGGCAACGTCGGCACCAACATCGAGGATATCGAGGCCACCAACCCGCACGCACTGGGGGCGATCGTCCGTCAGGACGTCACGGATCCGTCCAATTTCCGCAGCACCCAGCATTTTGATGCATGGATGAAGGCGAATGGCCGGGTCGGGCTGTCCGGCATCGATACGCGCGCGCTGACCCGCAAGATCCGGCTGGCAGGCGCACCCAATGGCGTGATCGCGCATTCGGCCGCAGGCAAGTTCAACATTCCGGCGCTTTTGGCCGAGGCGAAGGCTTGGCCCGGGCTGGAGGGGATGGATCTCGCCAAGGATGTGACGACTCTGCAGTCCTATGGCTGGGATGACGGATTATGGACGCTGGGGCAGGGCTATGCAAAAGTCCCCCTCCCGCTCGCGGGAGGGGTCAGGGGTGGGCCTGAAACTGCGCACTCCACGGATGCGCCCACCCAGCTTGCCGGGCGGCTTGCCCCCGGCAACCCACCAGGCGGCGCTCCCTCCCGCTCGCGGGAGGGGGGTAAAGCAAAAGTCGTCGCGATCGATTATGGCATCAAGCACAATATCTTGCGCAATTTGATCGATGCGGGCGCGCAGGTAACGGTCGTTCCCGCCACGGCCAGCTTCGAAGACATCATGAGCCACGCGCCCGACGGGCTGTTCCTCTCGAACGGCCCCGGAGACCCCGCCGCGACCGGCGTCTATGCCGTGCCGGTGATCCAGAAATGGCTGGAAACCGGCAAGCCGCTGTTCGGCATCTGCCTCGGCCACCAGATGCTTGGCCTCGCGGTGGGCGCAAAGACGGTCAAGATGCACCAGGGCCATCGCGGCGCGAACCACCCGGTCAAACGCCTGAGCGACGGCGCGGTCGAGATCACCAGTATGAACCACGGCTTCGCGGTCGATGCGGACACGCTGCCGGAGAATGCCCGCGCGACGCATGTCAGCCTGTTTGATGGGAGCAATTGCGGGTTTGAACTGACTGATGCGCCCGCGTTCAGTGTTCAGTATCATCCCGAGGCGTCACCGGGGCCGCAGGATAGCCACTATCTGTTTGAGCGGTTTGTGGGGATGATGGAGAAATGATGCGGTCGAAAGTCACCATACTCGGCTTTGCCCTCGTCAACTGCATCCCGGTGCTCTCCGGTTGCGCGAAAGCAGACGAAGGTAAGGAAATGCCCAAAGAGCAGCCCTCAGAATTTCAATTGTTGGGCGTGAAGGTTTTTGCTTCAAACGACAATTTGGCAAAACTCGAAGCGGGTGCCGCAAAAGCTGGTTGGATACAATCGAAACGCAGTGGACAAGGAAGCAGTCTAATTTTGGCACCCCAGCCATACAAATTCGAATACTTTGTTGCATTGATTGACGGTTTTGAAGCTCTGAATATCAAGGATATGAAGGTTCAGCTTATTGGGCCGGATGGTCGTCCCGTCGATGCCGACGGTAATCCGATCAAGGATCAATAATGCCCAAACGCACTGACATATCCTCCCTCGCCCCCTTCAGGGGGAGAGGGAAGAGCCGCGCAGGCGGCGATGGGAGAGGGGGGAGTC
>JANLST010000401.1:0-2610 GCA_031362505.1 Sphingomonadales bacterium | reverse complement strand
TTATCCGCCAGCCAAAACGGTTTCGCTGCCTGCGGTGCTGCAGATGTCGACAATGGCGCTTCCTTTCAAATATCAAGGTTGAAACACGGATCATCCACGACAGTGGCGTCTCGTCGAGACGGTGTCGACTGTCAAAATCGTTCAACATCCCGCACAGGGCGAATTTTCGAACGACCGCTCCCAACTTAAAAATTTGGGCGCAAAGCGGAAGGCTGCAATGTTGTCGCAAGCGGACATCGTTAGCGTTCAATCTCCAAGCTCAGTGGACTCACGTCGCGCTTTCGACTTCGCGGCGGTCGAGTGGACGCGCTGCTATTGGCGCAGCGTTTGTGCCCGGTCAGGCATCATCACCGCAGCGACATGGAGATCGCTGTTCTCACCTCGGCGAGAACCTCATCGATCGGGCGAGTGGCGTCAATGTCGACGATCGGCGCACCTGCAAAGCTAAGCATCTGAATGCCGGCGATATTGCCAGCAAGCCGCGAGCGAATGTGGTCGGGTTTGCGCGCTATTGCCGTATCCAGGTCGACGTTCAGCCGCACAACCAGATCGGGCCGGTGGCTCGTCATCCATTCGAACTGCCGCCACTCCTTTGCCGCAAGCCATTTTGCGAGGCCATGATCACACTTGAACCGGCCGAAGCCGGGGCCGTCCAGCCCGGACGGCAACGCGAGCTGGGGAAAACGGTCCGTCAGGATCGTCGCGCCCCCACGGCGAAGCTTCAACATCCGCCGAAAGCGCCGAAGCCGCCGCAAGGAAAAGGCATAGATCCCCAACGCTTCAAGAAAACCCACGCCGCGCGGTCCTTCTGCATGCTTGACCTTGGTGTCGATGGTCCTTTCGATGCGGCCGCCGATAAGCGGCAGACGCCCGATCGCGCGGTTGATGTTGCCCGACTGAATGCCGAGATGGCACAGCTCGACCGGGCCCGTTTCCTGCAACCAGGCAAGCAGAGCCTGACAGACGGTCGATTTGCCCGATCCGTCGGTTCCTACAATCGCAATCATTGGTGCCAATCCGTCAACTCCCTGCGAAACGACCCACAACAGATTTCTCATGACGTCGGCGTCGCGCGCCAGCCATCAGGCCATGGCTGGGTCCCTTAGCGCCTTGCCCTACACCTGCCAAGACGGCAGAAACGGGCGGCATCCGTGCCGCTTAAGTGCCCGCTGGCACGTCTGGCCTTGCCGAGCTATAGCCGCCCACCAGTATGTCGACAAAAGAGCAGATCTGATCGGTTGTCTATGAAGTCTCCGGAACAACTAGCGCCTCACGCAACGCTTCGTGGGATAATTGCTGTCGTTGGCTGCGACGGTTCGGGCAAATCGACATTGTCCGCGGACCTCTTCGCCCGCTTGCGCGAAGAGCGCCCGACCGAGTACCTGTACTTAGGCCAAAGCTCGGGCAACATACTCAACTGGATCCGCGGGGTACCGCTGATCGGCCAGGCAATCGGGCACTATCTGCAGCGCAGAAGCGCGCGCGCCCATGCGAAGGACGAAAAACCGGCATCACCGGATGTTGCGACCGCGTTGGTCGTACATCTGCTGTCCCGTTGGCGGCTCCACAAGTTTCGGCGAATGCTGGAGCTCAGTCGTCGCGGAGTGGCGGTGATCGCCGACCGCTATCCGCAGGCGGAGGTTCCAGGCTTTTATTTCGACGGCCCCGGCCTCACCGTAACCGGCACCACCAAAGGGTTTGTCCGCTGGTTGGCGATACGCGAACTACGCCTTTACCAGCATATGGCCAGCCAGGTACCGGCGTTGCTGATCAGGCTCAATATCGATGCCGAGACCGCACATGCCCGCAAACCCGACCATAAGCTGACGATGTTGCGCGACAAGGTGAGGGTGATTCCGACTTTGAATTTCAATGGCGCGAACATTCTCGACCTTGATGGTCGGACCCCCTATCCGCAGGTCCTGCAAGCGGCATTGACGGCGACATACGCTGCCGTCGGCTCACGGACTGACTCCGCGCCGTCATGTTAAGCAAAAATTACGATTTTGTTACGTTAATGATTGACTTTCCCATGTTAAACTTATGGGGTCGCGCTCATTTTCAGAGCTCGGAGAACGCACATGGCGCCCAAAATTCAGTGGCAAACTATTCCTCAGGCGCTGTTTCGGTGAACCGCCCGGTCCTGTTCGATGGGGGGCAAGAGGGAAAGGCCTCAACCGGAAAGCTCAATGCTCCCCTTGCCGGGGTTATTGCAGTCGTGGGTTGCGATGGCACCGGCAAGACGAGGTTGACTGCTGATTTGATTGCCAGCCTGCGCAGGAAAAGGCCAACGGAACGCCGATACATGGGACTGGTCTCCGGCGAATCTGGTGACAAGATCAAGCGGCTTCCTGTCATCGGAATCCGTCTTGAACGTCATCTCGCTACCAAGGTGCGCCGCGCGCAGGATATGAAAAAGAAAGTGCCGGGCACCTTCACCGCGATCGTGATGTATTTGTTCTCGTTTTGGCGGGTTTTGCAGTTGCGACGGTTGATAAGGCTGGCGCGAAGTGGGGTGCTAGTGATCGCCGAACGCTACCCGCAAGTCGAAGCTCCGGGATTCCATTATGACGGCCCGGGCCTGACCATCGACCGGACGAACAACTGGCT
>JANLST010000392.1:0-3895 GCA_031362505.1 Sphingomonadales bacterium | reverse complement strand
GTATCCGCGCGAGCGCATGCGCGGCTGACGTGGGAGCGCGCGCTTCGAAATGCGCCATCTCATCTCGGTGCAAGGCGGCCAGACGGAGCCGGTCAATCACAGCCGGTCCCTTAGCGCATACCAGATCAGGCCGAGCGTCGCGAGCGGACGTTGCAACAACTTTCCACCGGGAAACCGGCTATGCGGGAGGTTCGCAAACAGGTCGAACCGCTTAGAATTTCCGGTCATTGCGTCGACAATCAGCGCTCCGGCGAGTGTCGTGAGCAAGGCGCCATGACCTGAAAAGCCTTGTGCAAAATAGCAGTTTCCGCGGCGCCCGAAATGCGGGAGCCTGTTGGCCGTTACCGCCACGGCTCCACCCCAGCCATAATCGATCGGGACGCACTCGAGCGATGGAAAGAGTTGAATCATATACTGGCGGACGAAGGCACCAATGTCGGCTGGAGGGCGCTGACTATATTTTTCGCCCCCGCCAAAGATCAGCCGCCGGTCCGCCGAAAGGCGGTAGTAGTTCAACACGAACCGGCTGTCCGCCACTGCGACATTTCCTGGCAAGATGGCCGAAGCCAGATCGTCGTCAAGGGGCGCAGTCGCGATATTGTAGTTCATGATCGGTACTGTATGACGCCCAAGTTCGGGAACCAGATCGCCTGTCCAGCTATCGCAGGCAATGACCGCGCGTTCAGCCGAGACGGATCCTGCCTCGGTCTCGACGACCACCGGTCCGCGATCGTCCAGCCGTGTGACGCGGCTTCCTTCATACATGCGAACACCTGCGCCCAGCCCGGCGCTGGCCAATCCCAGCGCATAGTTGAGCGGATGAAAATGCCCTCCGTTCCGATCAAGCACGCCGCCATGATAGTGTGAGGTCCCGACATGACGCTCGATATCCGTCGGCTGCACAATTTCGAGCGATTCATCACCCAGTTCCTGTCGGCGGAATTCGACCTCACGACACATTTCCTGAAAATGCGCCGGTTTGTGGGCGGCCTCGAGATGGCCCGGCCTCAGGTCGCAAGCGATACGGTGCTTTTCGATGCGCTCATGGACGGAATCGCGCGCGGCCAGCGACGCGCTCATTATCGCCCTCGCCCGCTCCACCCCGAAGGATGCCGCAAGTTCGCGCATCGACCATCTCAGGCCGGGGATCAAGTGTCCGCCGTTGCGGCCTGAAGCTCCGAAGCCGATCTGTTCTGCTTCGAGCAAAATGACTGACATCCCGGCCTCTGATGCACAAAGCGCCGTTGACAGGCCGGTGAAGCCACCGCCGATCACACACAAATCCGCCTGTTGCCCGCCCTTCAATGTTGGAAGTCGCCCGAATTCATTCGCGGTGGCAGCATAAAGCGTATTGTTCAGCGAATCCGACAACAGAAGTCAGACCCGTAGCAGGAGATGTTCGCGCTCCCAGGAGCTGATCACCGACTGGTAATTGAACAGCTCGCATTCCTTGATCGCATAGAAAATATCGAAAAACTCTTCGCCCAAAAGCGCCTTTACCGGGCGGCAGTGGCTAAACCTGTCGAGCGCTGTTTCAAGCGTACGCGGCAAGGTCCGGGCGCGATTATAGGCATTGCCCTGAATGCTCTTCGGAGGCTGCATCCGGTCAACCATCCCGATATAGCCGCAGACGAGCGACGCCGCGAACGCGAGATAGGGATTGGCATCCGCGCCCGGAAGCCTGTTTTCTATGCGCCGGTTCTTCCCGTCCGAAACCGGTATGCGTAAACCGCATGACCGGTTGTCAGTCCCCCACTGAACATTGATCGGTGCGTCAGAATCAGGGCGCATCCGCCGAAAACTGTTCACATTTGGCGCAAACATCGGGCTGACTTGAGGCAGAAGACGCGCAAGACCAGCAATATAGCTGCGGAACAACACGCTGTCCTTGCCATTGGATGTGCTGAAGATGTTCTTGCCTGTCGCCAGATCGAGCACCGACTGGTGGATATGCATCGCGCTGCCGGGCTGATCGCTCATCGGCTTGGCAAGGAACGTTGCGTAGACACCGTGTTCGAGTGCGACTTGCCTGACAATCCTTTTGAACAGCAGGACCTCGTCGGCAAGGCGGAGCGGATTGCCGTGAAGAAAATTCACCTCAAGCTGGGCTGCACCCGATTCATGGATCATCGTGTCAATGTCGAGGCCAGCCTTTTCGCTGAAATCGTAGATATGCTCGATTATGTCCTCAAATTCGTTGAGTGCTTCCAGGCCATAGGGTTGGCTCGCGGTTTCAGGGCGGCCTGACCGTCCGGACGGGGGCACCAGCGGGAAATCCGGATCGACATTCTTTGACACGAGATAGAATTCGACCTCGGGCGCGACAATCGGCTTCCACCCCTTGTCCTCATAGAGTTTGAGCACGCGCTTCAGGATCATGCGCGGCGCAAAGGGAATAGGTGTGCCATCCCGGCCGAAAGTATCGGCAATCACATAAGCCGTCGGCGTCGCAAAACCCGGTGCTTCACATATTGTGTCAGGATCGGGAACCATGACCTGGTCGGGATCATATTCCGGGACAATATGGCCAATATCTTCAGGATATTCGCCATTGATTGTCACCGTGAATATGCTGCCGGGAATCCGCAACGTCCCATCTTTGACACTCGACAGGAATTTTCCGGCAGGCAGAACCTTGCCCCGCTGCACCCCGTTCATGTCGGGGACAATGCATTCGATTTCACTTACACCATGGTCCGCGATCCACGTGGCCAAATTGATAGACATGACATGCCTGCGCAGGGGATAATTCCCGCACCCTCCTTATTCTAAAATGTTCGGCTGACCGAGAAAACAGCGCCTGCCTTGGCGATCCGCCCAAAATTCTGGGCATGCGCCGTATCAACATAGGCAGCGCCAAGCGTAAACCCGGCAACATCGGCTGTGACGCCGAGCGACCAGTCCTTTTTCTTGTCACCAAAAGCGCCGTCTTCAAATCCGAACGAACCGGTAAGCGTGAGCGGCGTTCCACCGATGGGCACGCTGCCATCAAGCGCGACATAGAAATTGTGCTGGCTACCAATATTCGACTGGCTTGGCGCATAGGCCACCGTCAGGCCAACAGTCCCTGGCCCTGCGGGCGTGCTCACATTGCCGATGAATTCGACATAGTTGGTGCTTCCGGCACCGGGGTAGAGATAATAGGTCGCGTTGACGTCAACCGTGACCTTGCCGATGTCGCGCGCAATACCGGCGACGAGATCAACCTCGATATCGTCCCCGCCATTGTTGGAGACGTTCGAGCCCCAGATGGTGCCATAGATCCCCGATTCATGTGTGACCACAATTTCAGGCTGAAATGCAGGATCAATGCCCGAAAGCGACAGTCCGCGAAAACGGTAATCGCTGAATCCGGCCAGCGTGAATTCGACGTCGATCACCTTTGTGGTTTCGGCTTCATCGGCCGCTATCGCCGGGGTTGAAACGCCAACAAGAGCAACCACCATGACGGGAAGCAGCCCCTTCATTCCCAAATTAATCATTTCGCGACTCCCTTTCTCAATTGCCCTTTTTGGGCTTGTGAACGATCTTTCCAGCATTCCCAGCCTACACTGGCCTTGGCTCAGTCACAATTGCCAGCCCAAATGAGCCATAGTTGGCAATCGGAAATTCCGATGAGCAGCCCCCTTACGGCCCGCTTTTCCCTCAAACCCTGAAAACCGCAAGCAATTTCGGCTCAACAATGGAAAACATTGGCCCCTGCGGAGAGAATGTCGATCAGAATGCAGGAAGGTTCGCAGGGTCATCAGGTTCGTCGACCGCGGTATGAATACCACATTCGACCTTGTCCCAACCACGCCAACGACCGGCACGCGGATCTTCACCTTGCTGCACCCTCGACGTACAGGGGGCACAGCCAATCGACGGGTAGCCCTGCTCGACGAGCGGATGTGAA
>JANLST010000378.1:0-2404 GCA_031362505.1 Sphingomonadales bacterium | reverse complement strand
AGATGCCGGGCGACGCTCAAAACATATCCTTTTGATTGTGCGCACAACCAGAATTTCGCCCTATGCGAGTCCGCAGTGGCCAAGCTGGGGAACTGTTGTGGGGCTAGATTCGGCGTTTGTTCCTTCACCCGATTCCCCTGGGGGTATATGAGCGACAGCCATGCCGCAGTCGACTGCACGTTGAAAATGCATAAAAACCGTCCCATTATCCTCAACGAATGCGAAAAATGCGAGGCATTGAATGGCAAGGCCGAAAAACAAACAATTTCAGCAAGATTCTGGTGCTCATCCCAATATATTGGCTGCGCTCCAGCCCTCTGGCGGTGCCATCGATATAGCCTTGCCAAAGACCGCGCAAGTTTACGAGATCATCAGGCGCGCCATCGTGACCATGATCTTGCCGCCTGGAAGCAGCGTCAATGAGAAGGCGATTTGCGAGCAGCTGGGGATTTCCCGCACGCCTCTGCGTGAGGCCATTCTGCAGCTCAGCGCCGAACACCTTGTCACCGTCGTTCCGAACAGCGGCACGTTTGTGTCGCGCATCGACTTGCAGAACGTGTTCGATGGGCAATTGGTCCGCGATGCTTTGGAAATGAAGGTTGCGCGGCTGGCGGCATCACGCATGTCGCCAGCGTTCGAACGCCGGCTTGATTTCAATATGCACCAACAGAAGCGCCTGGCCGCCGAACGCGACTATGACGGATTCTACGAGTTGGATGAAGCGTTCCACAGCACGATCTGCGAGTTCGGAGCATCAATCCGGATTTGGCGAATTATAAATGGCGCCAAGGCGCAACTTGATCGGGTCAGGAGGCTGGCTTTTCCCGTCCCCAGCCACCTTGATACCGTGCTGGCGGAGCACACGAACATCGTTGACGGGCTGAAGCTCCGCGATCCGGACGCCGCGGCTGCGGCGATGCAAATTCATCTCGATCGCGTCTTCGAGACGATCAGACTTCTGATTGTCGAACGCAGGGACTATTTTGCAGCTGATGCGAAACACGTTCTCGACCGCTATTCGGATGCAAAACCTTTGCCAACAGGATCGCTGCCGTCGAATTGACACGCCGCGCAACCATTCTAACAGGCGAAGAAGCGAAGAGGCGGAGCCGGTAACTTGGTTTTTTTGCTAGGGAACCTCTGATTCGCACCTTGCTGCGTGATCGCGTGGAACAGATCGATGCCCAAATCAACGAAAGTAGTATTTTACAGCGGATTCCGCTCACGTTGAATAGCCAGCTTCGCTGAAGAAATTCGCGCATGTGTGTGCGTCGAGTTGTCGGACGAACTGCCCTGTGCGACGACAAAGCGCTTTTTCAGTTCGCTCTGCGCACTTCCGTAGAAACGCTTTGAAGGCACTGTAAGCCAGTTCGATTGGGTTCAGGTCAGGAGAGTATGGCGGGAGGTACCGCAGGGATGCGCCTGCCGCCTCTATAGCCTCCCGAATGCCCTCGCCTTTATGAGCGGGAACAGTGTCCATGATCACGATATCTCCGAGCTTGAGGGTGGGACCGAGGCATTGCTGGACGTAGGCAAGAAAGGTCTCCGAATTCATTGCGCCCTTGATCATCATCGGCGCGGTCATGCAGTCATCACTCAGTGCAGCGACCAACGTGAACCCTGCCATGCAGCAAACGGCACGCTCCCGGTGACCCGTTCGCCCTGTGGCGCGCGCGCGTGCAGGCGGACCATGTTGGTATTGACGGAGGTTTTATCTATGAAGACCATACGCGACGAGTCCAGAAGGCCTTGCTCGCGGATCCAGCGCCGCCGAGCGTGTACAACATCTGGCCTTTCCTGCTCGCTGGCGTGCAGGTCCTTTTTTTACGCGTGATCCCATGGCGACTCAGAAAGCGGAACAGAGCCATGCGGCTACCGGGGAGGCGCCGTCTGTTCATCTCAGCCACGATCTCATCAAGCGGCCTATCGTTCTGCTCCTCGATGATCGCCAGAATTTCCTCGGCATGGTCGTCGAGAGGTGAGCGGCTACCGCCCGATGGCTTTGCCTCCACAGAACCACTGCACCGCCATGACTGGTGCCATCGTATTGCCGAGCTGACGCTGACCCGATGGAACTCGGCTGACTCATGGCAACTCGCTCCCTCATCGATCGTCAGAACCACGCGCTCACGCAAGTCGGTCGAATAAGCATTCGCCATTGCCGATGCCTCCAGAGGTCGAATCACTTGCTACTTTCACCGAAGCAAGTCGGCATGGGAATCCCGATTCAAGACCGCCGGAAACCGCTGTAAACTCCATATGATTCCGGTTTGTTCGCGTTTCGATTCACTTGGGCGAAGTGCACAATTTCGCAGTTCTCTCGGTGCTGACAAGTTAACGTTGGTTGGCCACAAAATGATCGTGCGGATGTCGAACATCATGCCGACAGTGTCGCCGCGTTCCA
>JANLST010000342.1:0-2314 GCA_031362505.1 Sphingomonadales bacterium | reverse complement strand
AAGTTCGGAATTCTTGTGCAGTGCGGCGAAAATTTGACGTTAGCGTAAAGCGATTCACTGGAGGAAAGCCATGAAGATCCTCGTCCCCGTGAAACGGGTGATTGATTATAACGTAAAGCCGCGGGTGAAGCCCGATGGCTCAGGCGTCGACCTTGCCAACGTCAAGATGTCGATGAACCCGTTTGATGAAATCGCGGTTGAAGAAGCGCTTCGCCTGAGGGAAAAAGGCGTTGCGACCGAGATCATCGCGGTGTCGGTTGGCCCCGAAAAGGCCCAGGAAACGCTCCGGACCGCGCTCGCCATGGGTGCCGATCGTGCGATCCTGATCGTTGCCGAAGATGTCGAGCCATTGGGTGTCGCCAAACTGTTGGCCAAGGTCATGGAAGAAGAAGGCCCCGGCCTTGTCATCCTGGGCAAGCAGGCGATCGATGATGATTCGAACCAGACCGGACAGATGCTTGCCGCGCTGACCGGACGTCCGCAGGGCACTTTTGCCTCCAAGGTTGAAGTCTCCGGTGACAGTGTTTCGGTCACGCGCGAAGTGGATGGCGGCCTCGAGACAGTCAGCCTCAAGACACCAGCGATCATCACCACCGACCTGCGTCTGAATGAGCCGCGCTATGCTTCGCTGCCCAACATCATGAAGGCCAAGAACAAACCAATGGCGCACAAGACACCTGCCGATTATGGCGTCGACGTTGCGCCCCGCCTCAAGACCCTGAAGGTCACTGAGCCGCCGACGCGCTCGGCTGGTGTCAAGGTCGCCGATGTTGATGCGTTGGTAGCAAAACTCAAGGAAATGGGAGTGGCGGCATGAGCGTCCTCGTCTGGGTAGAACATGACAATGCCTCGCTGAAGGACGCCACACTGGCTGTAGTTACGGCGGCAGCTGCGCTGGGCGAAGTCCACGCACTGGTTGCAGGCAATGGCTGTTCGGCGGTGGCTGATCAGGCTGCAAAAATCGCGGGTGTCACGAAAGTGCTGCTCGCCAACGATGCCGCCTTTGCCAACGGCCTTGCTGAAAACGTCGCGCCGCTCGTCGCGGGCCTGATGGCCAATTATGACGCGTTCCTCGCCCCTGCCACCTCACACGGCAAGAACATCGCACCGCGTGTCGCAGCCCTGCTCGATGTAATGCAGATCAGTGACATCCTCTCGGTCGAAAGCGCCGATACATTCACGCGTCCGATCTATGCGGGCAACGCAATAGCAATGGTGCAGTCCGGCGATTCCAAAAAGATCATCACCGTCCGCGGTACGGCCTTTGCCAAGGCGGAAACAGAAGGTGGGTCGGCCACCGTCGAAGCAGTTGCGGGTGCTGGTGATTCGGGCCTGTCTTCGTTCGTTGGTGCCGAGATCGCAAAACTCGAACGCCCGGAATTGACGAGCGCCAAGATCATCGTCTCGGGCGGGCGAGCACTCAAGGACGCAGCGACGTTCCAGGAGGTGATCTTCCCGCTGGCGGACAAGCTCGGAGCCGCCGTCGGTGCGAGCCGAGCGGCCGTCGATGCGGGTTATGTCCCCAACGACTATCAGGTTGGCCAGACCGGCAAGATCGTCGCCCCGGAAGTCTATGTCGCCATCGGCATTTCAGGCGCGATCCAGCATCTTGCGGGCATGAAGGACTCAAAGACGATCATCGCGATCAACAAGGACGAGGACGCACCGATCTTCCAGGTCGCAGACCTCGGCTTGGTTGCGGATCTGTTCAAGGCTGTGCCGGAGTTGGTAGAGAAGCTCTGACCGGTTCAATCCGTGTCGATCATCTGAACGACACGGACTGGCCCTGCAAATCCAGCCATGTTAGCATGTGTCCATTGCCACAGGGGAGGGCATCGCACATGGCCACGCAGTCTGCTCATCAGGAACACATCCGCCGCGAACATATGTTCTTCACCGGCATGTCGGTTGTGCTGCTGGCAACCGTTTTTGCAGGGTTCGCGCCCACTTATTACCTGCTCAACCAACTGCATGGCACGCTCGTGGGCGGGAAGCCCGGTGGTTTAAACCTGACGCCGCTCGTGCACGTTCACGCGATCGCCTTTTCGGCATGGATGCTGTTGTTCGTTGCCCAGACCACACTGATAGCAACCGGCCGGTTGGGCTGGCATCGCAATCTGGGGATCGCTGGCGCCTTGCTGGCCGTCGCGATGGTCGTGCTCGGGTTGATGGTGGCGGTCGAAGGCTCGCGCCTCGGCCATCGCCCACCAATGGTCGACAAATACACATTCCTGATTATTCCGATGGTCAATGCATTGATGTTCGGGACATTCGTTGCGGCGGGCATCTGGGTCCGGTCACGTTCGGCCTATCA
>JANLST010000338.1:0-2329 GCA_031362505.1 Sphingomonadales bacterium | reverse complement strand
ACATTGCTCGCAATGATACCGCCCGCAATATCCATCTGGGACAGCACCCAGCCGCCGAAAATATGGCCATTCGAGTTGATATCGCGGTGCTGCGGCACGACGCGCAGGATCGGGTTGCTGTATCGACTCACCTCGGCTCTTCCTCGCCGTTGAACGGATCATTGATCGTTTCATCATGTCCGCTGCCCGAGCTCAGGAAGACCAGCCCCATCAAGGCGGCCGCAAGCAGGACCGAAAAGAAGATTCCGCCAGCCGTCGCAATCAACATTGGCCAGGGGATCGGCCCGATGATCCACCGCAAAGCGCCAAGTCCGACGACGACAGAAACAGCAGACGCGCAAGACATCCACCACATCAGCGCCTTGTAACGCCCCCATGCAAAGTCGGCGTAGCCCGCATCATCGAGATTTGATGCACGAATGTCCATGCTTCCCCTTGAACCTCGGCGCCAAATTCAGCAAGATGCAGGAAGAGAGAGGAGGGCCTGGGCCATGACCATCAGGGCAATACTCCAGTCGAAGGGCAATGAGGTGCTTTCCATTTCCAGCAAGGCGAGCATCGCAGATGCTGTGGCGTTGCTGGCGGAAAAACGGATCGGCGCATTGCCGGTGATTGACGGAGGCAAGGTCTGCGGGATTTTTTCGGAGCGCGACGTGCTCTACGGTCTCGCCCGAGAAGGTGCCAAGTTGCTCGATCAACGGGTCGCAGATGTCATGATATCGCCAGCCATAACCGTTGAACCGGACAGTCCGGTGCTTTCGGCATTGTCCTTGATGACCCGGCGACGGATCAGGCACCTTCCTGTAGTCGATGGAGAGACGCCGATCGGGTTTGTCTCCATCGGCGATCTGGTAAAGTACCGGATCGACCGGATCGAGGCCGAGGCCGCCGCAATGCGCGAGTATATCCAGAGCGCCTGATGCCTGTTCGTCCCGCAATCATTCCCAACCTTCTCTATGAAGACGCGCCCGCTGCGATCGCCTTCCTCTGCAATGCATTCGGGTTCGAAAAAAGGGCCGTTGTCGCCGATGACAAGGACCCGCATATCATTCAGCATGCCCAACTCATTCTGGACGGGAACATGATCATGCTGTCGACATATGGAAAGAGCGATTTCGCCGATCGTGCGGGGATATTGACCGTTCGACAGGCGGGCGGCAACACCCAGATACCCTATATCGTCATCGATGATGTGGATGGCCACGCTGCGCGTGCGCGTGCTGCGGGTGCCGATATTTTCATGGAACCGACGGTGCAGGATTATGGTGGAAGCAACTATGCCGTGCGCGATCCCGAAGGCAATGTCTGGAGCTTTGGAAACTATGACCCCTGGGCCGACCCGGCCTAGGCGTTGCCAATTGTCCCACGCGCTGTGAACATGCGGACAAGATCCGAAATTGCCGTTCGGTCGAGCAGCCAAGACAGACCAAAATAAACCGCACCCCCAAGAACAACGAGCAATGCAAGTGCTGCGGGGGCGGGAAGGCCGGTCGTCATTGCGCTGGCATAATGGACAATCCCGCCCATCACCACTGCGGATACCGCGCTGGGCCAAACTGCGGCAAGCAATGCACGCCCGCCGGTTCCGATTGCATGGCGTGACAGGAGGATTGTCATGCCAAGCATCAATGGTGCGCCGACCAGCCAGGCACCGACCAGTCCCGATACGCCATAGGGTGCCCCAATCGCAAACGCCGTGGTCATGATGATGGCATTGATCATGCTGGTGCGCACATAAATGCCTGGCTTGCCAAGCGCATTGGTTGCCGGGGAGAAGATGATCTGCATCGCGAAGAACGGCATTGCGAGGGCCAGCATCCTCACAAGTGGGACCATCTCCATCCATTTGGCGCCAAACAAGGTCGCGATCATCGGTTCAGCGACGGCTGCCATGCCGAGATAAAGCGGGCAGGCGACGAACATTGTCATTCGTACCGATGTTGCAAAGGCGTTGCCGACAGTGCCGCCGGACTTGTCGAGTTCGGCATAGGCCGGAAAGGCGACTTCATTGAGCGGCGGCACAAACTTGGCCGTGAAGATCTGGGTCAGGAACAAGGCCTCTGCGTAGAGCCCCAGATCATGTGGATCGAACAGTCTACCTGCGATGAAGATATCTGCCTGGCTCTGGATGATCCAGAAGAACTGGCAGAGCATCAACGCCCCGCCAAAACTCAGGATCGAACCGGCCCCGCGAAAATCGAAACTGGGCCAGACCAGAAGCCGCGCGGCAATTGTCAATCCGATCGCGCGGGTGGCGAACATCACGATCGGCGTGATCACAAGCGTCCACAATCCAAGCCCGGACAGGGCGCATCCCAACGCCGTTCCG
>JANLST010000328.1:0-2619 GCA_031362505.1 Sphingomonadales bacterium | reverse complement strand
ACTTCTGCGGGAAAAATCAGCGCCACCACTGCAAGTGCGGGCGCCAGCAGCGCCACACGGGTGAGCTTTACGATGGCCGCCGTTTCGCCAGCCTCATCCGAGTAGGAGTATCCGGCACCGAGTGCCTGAGCGACATCATGGATCGAGCCACCCACCAGCCAGCCTGCTTGCCGGTCAGTCAAGCCGATCAGGTGCGCGAGAACGGGGTAAAGCGACATGGCCAGCGCGCTCGCCGCCGATATGGTGACAAGCACCAGTGTCAATTGTGCCTGACTCGACCGTTTTTCACCCAGCACACTCGAAAGCGCGAGCGCTGCAGATGCGCCGCAAATCGCGACTGATCCTCCGGCAAGAACCCCAAACCCGGTTCCAAGCCGCAATGCCTTAGCGGCCACCGCGCCGGTTGCGGTGACGATCGCGACCATTGCCGCGATCCAGACAAAGCTCGCCCAGCCGAGATCGATAATCTGCCAGACCGTGACCTGCAGCCCAGTCACGACAATGCCCCAGCGCAAAAGAGTTTTTGATGCAAAACCCAAACCGGAGTGCAGTCGAGCATCAGCATTGGCAAAGTTGAAGGCCAGGCCAATCAACAGACCCATAAGCATGCGCGGGGCACCATAGTGATCGGAGAGCCAGGCGGCCGCCAGCGCAGCAATGATTGTCATCGCAAGACCCGGCCAATAGTCGCGCCAACCATGCTGCGCTGGTGCTGCTGTGTCGAGCAAATCTCCATAGAGATCGGCACCCAGCGGCATGCTCCTCTGGTCCCCTGTGGTCATTGCTGACGCTCTCCTTGCCCAGTCCTATTGATAGTCCGGCTCGTCCATCCAGGGTGAGAAATGCGGAAGGTCCTTCACGACGCTATCGGTATATTTGGCAGGCCGCTTTTCAAGGAATGACGTAACGCCCTCCTGCGCGTCGCGACCCTGTCCCCGCACCCAGATTGCGCGACTGTCCATCTTGTGGGCTTCCATCGGATGGCTGGCACCCAGCATCCGCCACATCATTTGCCTGGTGAGGCTGACGGAGACAGGCGCACTTTCCGCGGTCAGTTCCTTCGCCAGCGCGCGCGCAGCCGGAAGAAGATCGGCCGGCGCGTGGATCGAGCGGACAAGGCCGCCGCGCAAAGCTTCCTCTGCACCAAAAACACGGCCTGAATAGCACCAGTCCAGCGCCTGGCTGATCCCGACGAGGCGCGGCAGGAACCAACTCGATGCGGCCTCAGGCACGATCCCGCGCCGGGCAAAGACAAAGCCGAATCGTGCGGTTTCGCTCGCCAGCCGAAAGTCCATCGGCAATTGCATCGTCACCCCGATCCCGACAGCGGCGCCGTTGATCGCACCGATCACCGGTTTCTTGCAGTTGAAGATGCGCAAGGTCAGGCGCCCGCCATTGTCGCGGACGCTCTCGTGGGAAAAATCGACGCTACCATCGTCCTTGAAAGGCCAGCCATGCTCAAGCCGGTCGGGGCGCTTGGCATAGTCAAACGTCGCACCGCCTGTGCCCAGATCAGCGCCAGCACAAAAGGCGCGGTCTCCCGAGCCGGTCACAATGACCGCGCGAATGGCATCGTCGGCATCAGCCATGTCGAAGGCAGCGACCACCTCTTTCATCATCCCTGTCGTGAACGCATTCATCCGATCGGGTCGGTTGAGCGTAATCGTCAGGATACCGTCACTGATCTCTGTCAGGATCGATTCAAAATCTGCCAAGGCCGTTCTCCCTCATTTTCGAAGGACTGCCTTGGCCGGAAATATGGCGCTTGGAAAGAGTGCGCGAGAATTCCCCGGTCTCGCGGCACGAGTTGGGCAGGATCACCCCCTACAAACAGGACGGCTGATCAGGCACCCGCGGTCAGGAAGGAAATCAATTCTTCCACCGAAACCCTCGTGTCGCTGTTTGTATCCGTCTGGACAAAAGCACTCTTCTGCCACTCGGTATCGGGCGCGGGCTGCCCTGCGGCGGCTCGCAGATCGGCCAACCATTTCTCGAGTTCAGCGCGGTTCAGATGACCCTTTGCGCCAACATCGTATTTCGGCCAATCCACCTTGATCTTGTCGGCAATCGCCATTTTCGGATCGGCAGGAGCCGGGGATGCTTGGGGCATGGGCGCCGGCGCGGGCGCAGGAGCCATTTCGGCAGCGGGGGCAGGTTCTGGGGTAGATTGCTCCTTGGGTTTGGCCATGACGATGGCAGGGAACATCAGCGCAATCGCGCTGGCAGCCATGAGTTTACGCATTGTCTTACTCCACTATTGGAACGCATGCGGCCAACGGCTCGACTATTGGGTCACCATTGCCGCATGTTGTGGTTAGAGGCCCGATCGGCATCACAGCGCAAGTTGCGGGGCTTCGCTTCGTCGTTTTGACACCCCAGACCAGCGGCAGCTGTGTAGAAAAGGCGACAAGCCGTATACTTGGGTTGACACACTACTATCGCTACGGAACTAATCTCTCATGTCAGATATGATCGCCCTGCAGGAGAGCTGGAAAGTCCCGCTCCTCCCCGAATTCGACAGCGGATATATGGCCGCGTTGCGACAATTCCTTGTCGCCGAGAAAGCTGCGGGCAAACGAATATTCCCGAAAGGCGCAGAATGGTTTCGCGCATTGGACC
>JANLST010000290.1:0-6464 GCA_031362505.1 Sphingomonadales bacterium | reverse complement strand
GAAACGCGGCCCATTCATCTGGGCGGGCGTGGGGCCGAGCGGACGGCGTGGGGCAAGCGGTGGTATAACAGATTCTCCGTGACATGATTGTCAGCCGCGCGATGTATCGGTTTTGTGCCTTCAGGCAAAGCCCGAAATCGCGTGACGGCGAGATTCTGCCGCACTGTTGCCTCGCTGCGTCACCCATTGGCAATGCTCAGGCCGCCCCAATCAAACTCTCGCGAGGGGGAAGACGGATCGCCAGAATGGCAAAAGCACCTGCGGCATAGGCAAAGGCGCCGATGAGCTGAAACAGTGTATAGCTGCCGGTCAGGTCATGGATCAGGCCGAACATGAGGATGCCGCCAATCACGCCCATCCAACCGGCAGTTTGAATCCAGCCATAGATTGCCCCGTAGCGCGCGAGCCCGAAGCGCCGGGCGACGAAATAGCCGAGCAAGTCGACTTCAGCCCCTTGCTGCACCCCGACGGCGGTGACCGCGATCATCGAAAGCAGGACGCTCCCATCGAGCCCCCAAAGCATGAGACACCCGATCGCAGGCACAAGCGTAAACCAGAATCCGACCTGGATTGGATTGGTCCGGTCAAGGAGCCAGCCACACGCAAGTCGGCCGGCAACCTGCCCGGCGGCAAACGCTGAAATGCCGAGTGCTGCAGTCTTCGAGGTCAGGCCCTCTTCGAGCAACATCGGGACCATCTGGCTCAACATGCCGGAGCCGGGGAAATTGAGGCAAAAAAGCATTAGCGCCAGCAACCAGAAGGCCGATGTCCGCATATGGCCTTTCTCGATGGGTGTATCGTGATTGACGACCTGGCGAGCAGGGGTTGGTTCGTCACGCAGGAGGAACAGGATCGCAGGCAACCCGATCAGCCCCGCCAATAGCGCGAGGGCAAGATAGCCTGCGCGCCAGCCTTCAGCGGCGACAAGCCGCTCGAACAGCGGCGGGGCGATGACCGCGCTCAGGGACAATCCTGTTGCGGCAAGCGACAATGCAAAGCCGCGATTGACGGTGAACCAGCCATTTACGGCGCGGGTATAGGCGATCGAGGAGGTCAACAGGCCAACCAGTCCCGCCGTGAACACCGCCAACGCATAAAATTCGAGGGCCAATGGGAGCAAGGCGACAGTGACATAGACAGTAGCGATCATGATCATGCCAAGCGCATAGACCCTGCGAAAGCCGAACCGATCCATTGCCCAGCCGGCCGCCGGAGCGGCGAGCGAGCCCAACCCCACCAGCGCCGATATTTGCGAAAACTGTCCGAGCGTCCAGCCTGTTTCCTTTTGCAATTGGGGAAGGAAGATCGATGAAATGGTATAGAGCAGATTGACGCCCGTCCCGGCGGCCAGTGCCGCCCCGAGTACGACAGGCCAACCGCGTTTCCATTCCGTCATTCAATTTTCTCTTTCGTTGCTGCTGAACACGCAGTTTATTTTCAAGAGTGTCAACAGGGAAACGCAATTGCTGGACTTGGCAGCGGGGGATGATACCAATCCCCTTTGAGAGGACAGACCGGCAAATGGCAACCCGCGCACAAATACCGTCACCCAGAACCCTACCAATCATCGGCAACCTTCACCAGATTCCAAAGGCGGGCCTGATCCAGCACCTGATCGATGTCGCGCGGGACTTTGCCGATCCCGGTATTTTCAAGCTCTATTTCGGGAGCTATGTCAGCTTGTGGGTTTCGCATCCGGACATCGTCGCTGCGCTCTGCGACGAAACTCGGTTCCGCAAGATGCCGGGTCCTGGGCTGCGTGCCGTCCGCAGTTTTGCAGGCGACGGCTTGTTCACGTCGTTCAGCGAGGAACCCAATTGGGGCAAGGCCCATCGCATTCTTCTTCCCGCGTTCAGCCAGCGGGCGATGCGCGGCTATTTTGACATGATGGTCGAAGTCGCTGACGCACTGGTTGGCAAATGGGAAGGCAGGGTTGGCGAAGATGTGAACGTTCCGGATGATATGACCCGCTTCACCCTGGACAGCATCGCTATCGCGGGCTTTGGGTACCGGTTCAACTCGTTCAGCGATGACAGGCTTGATCCGTTTCTCGAATCACTTGCCACCGCGCTGATCGAGTGCATGAACAAGACGACGCGGTTGCCGATCCAGCAACGCTTTGCCGGCAAGTCCAAGGCGAGGCTGGCAGACGCCATTGCGACGATGAACACCTTGGTCGATACGGTCATTGCTGAACGTCGGGCCCATCCGACCGATGGTGGTGACCTGCTGAACCTGATGCTGACCGCCCGGGATCCTGAAACCGGCGAGACTCTCGATGATCTCAACATCCGTTACCAGATCCTGACCTTCCTCATCGCGGGCCACGAAACCACATCAGGGATGCTGAGCTTTGCCTTCTACCATCTGCTACGCAATCCGCATGTGCTTGCACAGGCCTATGCCGAGGTCGACCGCGTCCTTCCCGGGGCCAAGCGCTGCGACTATGGCGATATCGCAAAACTAGACGTGATCGAACGCATATTGAAGGAAACGCTTCGCCTGTGGCCGACTGCGCCTTCATTTTCGGTTGCTCCGTTCGAAGATGTCGAGATTGATGGCAAATGGAAGCTGCGCAAGGATCGCCCGATCAACGTTATGACCCCGGCACTCCATCGGCACCCGTCAGTCTGGGACCGGCCCTATGATTTCGACATTGATCGCTGGTTGCCGGAGGCAGAAGCAAAGCGCCATCCCCATGCTTACAAGCCCTTCGGCAATGGCGTACGCGCCTGTATCGGGCGACAATTCGCAATGGTCGAAGCAAAACTTGCCGTGGCGATGTTGCTCCAGAAATTCGCAGTCTCGGATCGGCGCGACTATGCGCTCCACATCAAGGAAACGCTGTCGATCAAGCCCGAAGATTTCACGATGCGGGTCGATCTTCGTGCTGCGCATGCGCGGATCACGGCCTTCACGCCGGACGTGCCGGTAAATGACAATCCAACAATTCTGCAGGCGGCTGGTGCCGGTCGCCGGCTGTCGGTGCTGTGGGGTAGTTCGCTTGGTACCGCGCGCGATATTGCTGAGGAAATTGCGGAACGTGCCGAGGCTGACGGCTTTGAGGTTCGGGTCCGCGGGATTGATGAATCGCTTGGTATATTGCCCGAGGACCGTGTTGTCGTCATTGTGACAGCGACCTATAATGGCAAGGCGCCCGATAGCGGCGTCAAGACCGAGGCCGCACTCGATGCAGGCGAATTCGATGCCGCGAAATGGCCGGACACCAAATTCGCAGTACTCGGCATCGGCAGTTCCAATTGGCCCAATTACCAGAGCTTCCCGCGACGGATCGACGCCGCGATGGAAGCGACCGGTGCTCAGCGACTCGTCGCGCGCGGCGAGGCCGACACCGAAGGCGATTTCGACGGGCAAGTCGGGGCCTTCCTCAAGGATCTCTGGCAGGCGCTTGGTGCGAAAGGCGATCAGGCCAAGGCCAGCGGCCTGTCGCTTACGATGGTCGACACGCGCGATGCCCGTGCGGCGGTTCTTCCTGATCAGGCCGTGCCGCTTTCGATCATCAGCAACGTCGAACTGGTCAGGCCCGCCGACGGGCTGTTTGACACAACCAAAAAAGCGCCGCGCACCTCCACCCGATTGATCCGCGTCAGACTGCCAGATGGGGTCACCTATAATACGGGCGATCATATCGCGATCTATGCGAAGAACCCCAAGGGCCATGTCGACATGGCGATCGAACGACTTGACGTTCCCGGGGCCATGCAGCTGGTTTTGTCTGGCGCATCGGGCCGGTTTCGCCATCTGCCGCTCGGGCGCACCGTGACAGTCAGGCAATTGCTGACCGATTTCGTCGAAATTCAGGATCCACTGCCGAGACGCGCGCTCGAAGCCGCCCTTGCTGCAACCCGCTGCCCGCATACAAAGGCCGATCTTGAACGGCTGAATAGCGATGGCTGGCAGGCCGAGGTGGCCGAGACGCGGCTTTCATTGCTAGGGCTGCTCCTCAAATATCCTGCGATCGAGATGGATCTTGAACAGTTTGTCGAACTGTCGTCGGCGATTGCCCCGCGCTTCTATTCGATCGCGTCATCATCTCTTGTCGCTCCAGACACCGCCGACTTGATCGTCGGCACGATGAAGGCTCCCGCCTGGTCAGGCATCGGGGAGCATCAGGGCTTTGCCTCCTCCCACATGCGCGATCTTGCCCCGGGCGATGCCGTGTTCGGCTATGTCCGTGCGCCCAATCCGCCGTTCGCGCCGCCGGTCGATGCGTCGGTGCCGATGATCCTTGTCGGGCCCGGCACCGGGTTTGCACCCTTCCGGGGCTTCCTGCAGGAGCGCGCCGTGCAAAAGGCAAAGGGCCTGCCGGTTGGCCCGATCCATCTCTTCTTCGGCTCCAAGCATCCTGATCATGACTGGCTATGCCGCGCGGAAATGGAAGGCTGGATTGCGAGCGGCCTGATCGCTCTCCATCTCGCCCACTCAGCGGTCGAGGGCTTTCCACATGCCTATGTTCAACATGCACTGGCCGCGTCCGGTAAAGCGCTCTGGCCGCTGCTCGAAGCGAACGGGCAGGTCTTTGTCTGTGGGGACGGTCGATACATGGCTCCTGCGGCCCGTGAAGCGCTGATTGACATCCATGAAGCCAAGACCGGCAGTCCTCGTGAAGCAGCATCGCAATGGCTTGAAAACCTGATCGATGCTGGGCGCTACCATCAGGACGTTTATGGTTTCGGGAAGTAGAGTTCAGGAAGGAAAGTTGATGCAATCGCCAAGATTTGCCGCACTGGCACTTGTCGCACTTTTAGCCACCGCAGCGCAGGCCAAGCGGCCGATTGTTCCCGATGATATCGCGAGAATTGTCGAAGTGGAAGATCCGCAGATCGACGCTGCCGGGGCGTGGATTGCCTATACGGCCACGACGTCCGACGTCGAAAAGGACAAAAGCGAGTCGCATCTGTGGATGGTCAGTTGGGATGGCAAGCAGCAAGTCCAACTGACCAGCCGCAAGGGCGAAAGCGAACACACGCCCCGCTTCAGTCCGGACGGGCAATGGCTGGCGTTTATCTCCGACCGCACCGATGCAGATGAAAATGACCAGCTTTGGCTGATGAACCGACGCGGTGGCGAAGCTGTATTGCTTCCGGGTTTAGCGGGATCGGTTGATGATCTTGTCTGGTCCCCGGATTCAAAAAGCCTGGCGCTTGTCGTCACTGATCCCGATCCGAAGCCGGTTACCCCGCCGACCGATTCTGCCGACGACAAGAAGCGGCTCAAGCCGATCGTTATCGATCGGTATTATTTCAAGCTGGATGAAATCGGCTATCTGGAAAAAAAGCGTGCGCGCCTGATGCTCTATGATCTGGCGACGCACGAAGCGCGGCGCCTAACGGCGGGCGACTACAATGAAGTCCTCCCAGCATGGTCGCCGGACGGAAAACAGATCGCCTTCACATCGAACCGCGATCCCGATCCTGATCGCACCTACAACAGCAACCTTTATATTGTTCCCATCGGAACAGGACCATCGGAGCCTCGCGCATTGACGCGCTTTGTCGGCGCCGACAACGACCCGGATTGGGAGAGCTATCCAGCCTGGAGTCCTGATGGAAAGACCCTTGCCTACCTTGAGGGTGGGCCGGTCAACCTGTTTTCATACGGAGTCCGCAAACTCGCTGTCGTGGGAACGGAGGGCAGCGCCCCGCGCATCCTGACCGCTACGTTAGATCGCAATGTCATGAATCCGCACTGGTCAGCAGATGGACGATCCATCCGTTTTCTGGTTGAGGATGATGGGACGCAGCGGCTGGCGAGCGTCAATGTGAAGAGTGGTGGCGTCGCCTCGGTTGCGGAGGGGTTTCGGGTTTTTTCCTCCCCCACCCGGGTCGCGGCAGGCCATGCCGCCATCCTGCTTTCAACACCCTCGGCACCCAATGAAATCTATGCGCTCGAAGGCCGCAGCGTGCGACAGCTGAGCCGCCAGAATGAGGCGTGGCTGGACGAAGTGGCCGTTGCCAGTGTCAAACCAACGCGTTTCAAGGCCAAGGACGGCACCGAAGTTCATGGATTCGAGATTCTTCCTGCTGGAGCCTCGGGGAAAGAGGCATTGCCGACCGTCCTGATCAACCATGGCGGCCCGCAATCACAGTTCGATGCGAGCTTTGATCTTTACTGGCAAATGCCTGCCGGTCACGGCTTTGCTGTCATATCGTCCAATCCGCGCGGCAGCACCGGTCGGGGCGAGGCCTTTGCCAAAGCGCTCTATGCGGACTGGGGCGGGCCAGCCGTGATCGATGCCCTGGCCGCGATCGATGACGCTGTCGCGCGCGGCGTTGCTGATCCGAAGCGGCTGCTCGTCGGCGGGTGGAGCTATGGGGGAATGCTGACAAACTATATCATCGCATCGGATACGCGCTTTCGGGGTGCGATGAGCGGCGCATCGATTGGCAACGCCTTTGCTGGCTATGGTACCGACCAGTACATCCGGGACTATGAGGTGGAAC
>JANLST010000252.1:0-2590 GCA_031362505.1 Sphingomonadales bacterium | reverse complement strand
AGCGATGCGGAAACCCCAAAGGCGCAGATCGAGGCGGCCGAGGTCGCGCTCTACAAAGTGGCCGAAGAGGGCGGTGAAAACGGTAGCGTCAAGAGCTTTGGCCAGGCAACGCGGATGGCCGTAGAACTGGCTGAAAAGGCGTTGAATGCTGGCGGCGGGCTCTCTGGCGTGACCACGGGTCTTGACTCGATCAACGGCAAGACCGGTGGCCTGCACCATTCGGATCTTGTCATCCTCGCCGGACGTCCGGGTATGGGCAAGACCGCACTGGCAACCAATATTGCCTTCAATGCGGCCCGTCGCTGGGCGCGTGATGAGGAAGACGGAATCCCGCCTGAAAAATCGGTCGGGGCCAAGGTGGCGTTTTTCAGCCTTGAAATGTCAGCCGACCAGCTTGCCACCCGCATCCTTTCAGAACAGTCGTCGATCAGTTCGGAGTTGCTGCGCATGGGCAAGATCGGGCAACAGGATTTTCGCAATCTTGCCCGTGCGGCTGCCGATCTTGAATCGCTGCCACTGTTTATCGACGATACGCCCGGACTGACCATTGCGGCGCTTCGCACGCGCGCCCGGCGCCTGAAGAGGCGACATGGCATTGGCCTGATCGTTGTCGATTATCTCCAGCTTCTGCAAGGATCGGGTCGTCAGGCAGATGGAAACCGGGTTCAGGAAATCTCGGAAATATCCCGCGGGCTGAAAACCCTCGCGAAGGAATTGAACGTCCCGGTGCTTGCCCTTTCGCAGCTCAGCCGTGCCGTTGAACAGCGAGAGGATAAACGCCCGCAGCTTTCCGACCTTCGCGAATCGGGATCGATCGAGCAGGATGCCGATATTGTCCTCTTCGTTTATCGCGAGGAATATTATGTTGCGTCGCGTGAACCCAAGCGCCCGGGCGCAGACGACGATGCCAAGACCCATGACGACCACGCCAAATGGGCCGCTGACATGGAAAAGGTCTTCGGACTATCGGAGTTGATTGTCGCGAAGCAGCGGCACGGCGCGACGGGCAAGGTCAAACTCAAGTTCGAGGCCCATATCACGCGCTTCAGCGACTATATTGATGACGAATATCTTCCCGCCCACCGGGATTGAAGCGCGGTTCCACTTCTCGTGAGTCAGCTTGTCGGGCCATAGCGTGCAGCGAACCGGTCCAAGGCCGCTGAAATCTCTCCCGCACGCGCGTCATGGACTTCGGTAATGTCAGCTCCGTGCGTCAGGACAAAAAATTCTCCGGCGTCCAGTCCGTCGAGGATCCGTTGCGCGGCTGTTTCCGGATCAAGTCCGGCTGGCCCAGCTGGTCGTTGTTTCAGGACGCGGGGTCCGCCGAACCGTTCATGGCGCGTGCGGAGCGGATTCCAGATATCGGTCGTGACCAGGGCCGGACAGACAATCGAAACGCTCACAGATGTGTCCGTCAGATCGCGACGCAGCGTTTCCGCAAAGCCAAGCACGGCATGTTTCGAAATTGTATAGATCGAAGCCTGTCCCCCACGAGGCGGCAGGCCGAGCGAATGTTCCGATCCCGTGACGACAAAACGCGACGGCGTGTCCTGGGCAATCATTCGCGGAACGAATGCACGAGAGAGCCAGATCGGCCCAACCAGGTTGACGCTCAGGTTCCAGTCAATGTTGCGCTGGGGCGTCGTGTAGATCGGTCCGCCCGCGCCAACACCGGCGTTGGCAAAAACGGCATCGATCACGCCGAACCGGTCGAAGGCTTGGTCGGCAAGTGCAACGATGCTTGCCTCATCGGCCTGATCCACTGGCAGGGCGATCGCCGCATCGCCAATCTCCAGCGCAGCGATCTGGGCGCGGTCAAACTCGATATCGGCAAGGATGACCTGCGCTCCTCGCGCCGCCAGCGTCCTGGCCAGCCCAAGCCCAATGCCAGAGGCGGCTCCGGTGATGACGGCCGTTTTGATCATGTGTATCCTCCCACCCGCTCCAACAATGACGGGCTCGCCTATGCGTGAATTTTTGCGATCCTCAGGCCATGATCCGCCGCGATGAATTCCGCTGCCTTCTCGCCGATCATGATCACCACGGCGTTGATGTTGCCGCTGGGGATTTCCGGCATCACACTGGCGTCGGCCACGCGGAGGTTTTTGACGCCGTTGACGCGCAGGCGGGGATCGACAACGCTGCCCATCCCGCACGTGCAGGAATGGTGCCAGGTCGTGTGCGAAAAGTGCAGCGCCATGTTCTCGAGTAGGGCATCGCTTGGCGGCTGCCCTTCCACGTGGCCGTGCTTGCGCGCCAGTTCGGGCGGTACCAGCCATGATCCGATCGTGCCGGGCCAGTTGGCCATGATGTCCAGGCTGCGCCGCATCATGGCAACCATGACCTTCAAGTCCACCGGATTGGCATAATAATTCATGTCGATGCGTGGCTGCTCGGTCGGATCTGCGCTCTCGATCACCACCTCACCGGCACTCCGCGGCAGTTGCAGCTGATTGACAAGAAAGACATTTTCGCTGTCCATCCCGAAGGATTGCTCGACATTCTCGTCATACTTCTCTTCGTTGAAGTTGAGCTGGTTGCCGATCAGGCTTGAATCAATCCCGCCCGGCATGAACGTGATCTGGCAGTC
>JANLST010000214.1:0-1876 GCA_031362505.1 Sphingomonadales bacterium | reverse complement strand
ACGGCTCGTCGAGCTGGCGGAAATGGATGGCTCGATCGGGCTCGGCGCGCTTGCCGGGAATGCCAAGGTGGATGTCATCGCGTTGACCGACGGCTTCGGCACGCTGGGCGAAGCGCTCGGCCTCGATTGGGCGCAGGGCACCGCGATGCAGCTTGATCCGAGCGATCCGTGGGAACGGCTGCTCGCCGCCGGACTCTCGCGCGATTTTCAGGCGATGCGGCTGGAGTTCCTCAAGCGCAAGGGCGGCAAGACCCCGCGCGCCAATGTCGAGGCCTGGCTGGCGGCGCACGCGAACCGCGTCGGCACGTTCCGCGCAATGGTTGATCGCGCCCGCACCGGCGCTGTCCATAGCCCCGCGATGCTCGCGCAGATCGCCGGACAAGCGCGGCACCTGCTCTCGGGCTGATCCGCCCCACCCGGTGGATAAGGATATTGAACCGGTGACGGGCGCGCAGGACGGATCACCCCCTTTGCATCGCGCCCGCTTTGCGGACATCGTCGCAAGCGGAGCCACCACGCACGGCTCCGGGGTATAGCTACCCCTCTCTAACCGGATGGTAAGGACGCAACCTTATCACCGCCCTGATCCTTCGGTCGTGGAGCCTGTGACGCATGTCCAGGGTTCTCGAATCTAAAGGTTACAGGAGCCGTCTTACGTCGGTTAGCTAACTCCCCGATCACAGGATCGAAACGGACAGGCCAAGCGGGGGCGCACCGCGAAGGCCGCCCGAGTGGAGTAAGCATGTGGAAGCAGGATGACCCATCGATTATTTCAGCCGTCGGCATCAGCTTTCTTTGATCCGCGGCCCAGAGCCGTCGCTATCTGCTCGTGTCGGGCGCGACTGATCCCGTACGACGCAAGGATCAGAAGCGACAAGATCGCAATGACCGCAGGCACCGGGCCCCAGATCATCACAAGCCGAAACTGCATGGCTTCTGGCAGAACCGCAGAAACCGAATGACCAACCGAGCGCGGGAACTGGATCAGATCCAGCGCCACACCCGCAACCATGACGCCGAGCCCAGTTGCCGCCTTGCCGGCGAAACCGAGCCCCGCAAAATACAGGCCTTCGCGGCGTCGGCCAAAGAGGAGTTCGTGCTCATCGGCAGCATCGGCCATCATTGACGGGTATGCCACCGAGACAAACCCGGTCCCGATGCCGGCGACGAACGAATTGAGCTGCATGGTGAGGAGTGCGGCGTCGGCGAGCGGGTGGTAAAATCCCGCCAGCATTCCGCCTTGCACCACCAGCCAGTTCGCGATCAGCAGCAGGAAACCGACGATCACAACGTTCTTCTTTTCCATCACTTTCTGAAGCAACGGGGCAGTCAACACGCCCAAAAGGATTCCGATCAAATAGGCATAGCCGATGAACTGGATCTTTTCGCTCTTTATGAGCCAGACAAAAACGAAGGCGTGATTGTTCAGGCTCATATTCACACCGATGGCGACGAAAAGCACCACGGCCGATATGAACAGAAGCCGGAATGAGCGGTTGCCGAATATCTCTTTCAACTCCGACGGCAGCCTTCGCAACATCGATCCGGGAACCTGATCGGGTTGAGGCAAGGCTGCTGCGTAGCGCATGACACCCAGACAGCAAATGGTCATGCAGACGAACAACAGCGCGGCTACCGACCAGCCAAACCCCGGGTATCCTTCGGGACGTTGCAGCCCGTCGTTGGCGAAGTAGACCGAATAGCCGATTGCGGTGACGGCCACGCCAGTGCAGATTCCGGCAAAGGCGCGATAGACGACGACGCGGGTTCGTTCAGTGTAGTCGGAGGCCATTTCGGCCCCGAGTGCGATGTAGGGCACATTGAAAAGAGAAATGAAGCTGCGCACGGCGACGGACATCGCCGCGAGCCAGCCGAA
>JANLST010000189.1:0-1671 GCA_031362505.1 Sphingomonadales bacterium | reverse complement strand
TCCATGGTTCCCCCTACACCTCCAGCCGTACTGTTACTGTATCGCCTGCGGCAAGCCCCTCCAGCCGTCGTACGTCGGCCTTGAGCGGCAAAAGGAAGCCGCCGGACGATTTATGCGGGAAGAGCGAAGTATACCAGCGGGTTTCGCCGATCGTCACCGTCACCTTGATGCTGCCAAAGCCGCCTGTGCGGCCCAGTGCCTCATAGCGGATTTCAACGGAGGTCTGGGGATCGATCGTCAAAAAGTGCCACGATCCTTTGGCCGGCGGCGGCGCCGTCCAAAGCCATACCGGGCCAGTCGCTTCAAAAATGCTGCTCATCACCTCAGTCTTGCAATCAGCGACTGATTCGCTGCAGGCACACGGACCTTGTAGCCGAACATGAAGAACTTATCCGCATCGCCGTCTCTCGCCCTGCCTTGCATGCGATCCTCCCAACCCTTGGCCCACATAATCATGGTCTCAACCATACGAGCCAAAAAACCGAAAATCTTGCATCCGATGCACATGCCGTCGCGGTATATGTTGCAATTGCGGAGTACACATGACCAGCAACCTTTCTTACCCCACCAAGACCCGCGAACTGCAGACCAACCATTTCGATTCGACAATCTGGAATGATTTTTCTTTCCGGGACGATGACATCATCATCAGCACGTACGCAAAATCCGGCACGACCTGGGTGCAGCAGATGGTCGGCCAGATGTTGTTCGGTCCGGATCCCGAGCTACCGACCGGGCAAATTTCGCCTTGGGTCGATCTGCGTGTGCCGCCCAAGGCCTTCAAACTTCAGGAAATAGAGGCGCAGGCGCACCGCCGTTTCCTCAAGACACACTTGCCGGTCGATGCGCTCGTCTTTTCGCCCACAGCCAAGTACCTCTATATCGGACGTGACGGGCGCGATGTCGTATGGAGCCTCCACAATCATCATCTCAACGGCAATGAAGCCTATTATGACGTCCTGAATAATTCTCCGGGCCTCGTCGGCCCGCCAATGGAGCGGTGCGATCCGGATATTCATCGGTATTGGCAGACATGGCTAGAACGCGACGGCTACCCGCACTGGTCGCTTTGGGACAATGTTCGCAGCTGGTGGGCCGTCCGCGATCTCCCCAATGTGAAGATGATCCATTTCAACGACCTGAAGCGCAACATGCGTGGGCAGATGGCGGAGATTGCCGACTTCCTTGGCATCGACGTGAAACCCGCCAATTGGGACGAAATTGCGCTCTATTGCTCGTTTGACTGGATGCGCGCGCACGGAGAAAGGGCTGTTCCATTGGGCGGTGCCATTTGGGAAGGCGGGGTGAGCACCTTCATCAACAAGGGCGTCAACGGTCGCTGGCAATCGGTTCTCAACGACACGGAATCAGCCGCCTATGAAGCGCGCGCGAAGGCTGAGCTGGGTGAGGACTGCGCCCGATGGCTGGCAACCGGGCATTGGGCCTGACCACTAGCGCTTCTTCACAAACTCCGCGCGTAGGACGAGGCCCTTGATCCCCTCATATCGACAATCGATTTCCTGGGCATCTCCGGTCAGGCGGATCGACTTGATCAGCGTCCCGCGTTTGAGCGTTTGTCCCGCTCCCTTGACAGTCAGATCCTTGATCAGGGTGACCTGATCGCCATCGACAAGCAAATTGCCAACCGCATCGCGGACTTCGACTGCGGCA
>JANLST010000169.1:0-2771 GCA_031362505.1 Sphingomonadales bacterium | reverse complement strand
CGCATCATTCCCGATCCAGCCTTTGCAACGGCGCGCATTGCCGCATAAGGATCGGGCCATGCCCATGGCCGAACTGCCCGAAGACCTGTCGCGACTCTCGCTTGGCGAGATTGCACAAATGGCTGTCGACCGGAAATTGCCTCCGGTCGAAAGCTGGCACCCCGAACGTTCGGGCGATAGCGCGATGCGGATTGCGCGCGACGGACGCTGGTATCATGAAGGTGATCCGATCACCCGGCCCAACATGGTCCGGCTCTTCTCGACGATCCTGCGGCGGGAAGCCGACGGCAGTCATGTGCTGGTCACGCCAGCCGAAAAACTTTCGATCCTGGTCGATGACGCACCCTTTGTTGCGGTCGAGGTCAAGAGCGAGGGAGAGGGCAAGGGCCGTCGACTCGCCTTTCGTCTAAACACCGGAGACCTGGTGGTGGCCGGGTCTGACCACCCGTTGCGCTTTGGCCAGCGCGGCGGGGAGCCTGCTCCCTATCTGGCTGTGCGTGGCGGGATGGACGCGTTGATCGCGCGCGCCGCTTTTTACGAACTGGCCGAGATGGCGATCGCTGAAGCGGCACAGCCGCTTGGTCTTTGGAGTGACGGCCAATTCTTTGCGATGGACGCGGCGTGACGCTTGCCAATCGCCTCCGTGCCGCGCTTGAGCGGACTCCGTCCGATACCATTGAACTCATGGCGGGCGATGCCATTCATCTGCGCGGGAACAGGCCCGGCGTCGACGCGGCCGTGCTTGTTGCGGTGACAGATCGGCCAGAACCGGGGCTGATCCTGACCAAACGGCCAGACTCGATGCGCAAGCATCCCGGACAAGTTGCCTTTCCGGGCGGTCGTGTGGATGAAGGCGATGCCGATATTGTCGCCGCGGCTTTGCGGGAAGCGCATGAGGAAATCGCCCTGCCGCCTGAGTTTGCGGAACTGGTCGGGCTGGCGGATCGCTATCACACGATTACCGGTTTCGATGTTACGCCGGTCATCGTCGTCATTCCGCCCGATCTCGATCTCCATCCCAATGAAGACGAAGTCGAGGCGATTTTCGAAGCCCCGCTTTCCTATGTGCTCGATGCTGCCAACCATGCGAAACGCATGGTCGACTGGGACGGTTCCGAACGACATTATTACGAGATGCACTGGGACGGCTTTCGCATCTGGGGGGCAACGGCTGCGATGCTCGTCAACTTGTCACGGCGGTTGCAATGGGGACGCTGACACTGCCCAGTCGCGACGGGCTGGCGCTGCTTGTGAGTATACTCGGGAGCGCAGAGGGCGAGACAAGGCTTGTGGGCGGCGCCGTGCGCGATACGCTGGCGGGGCAAGAGGTCAAGGATATCGACCTTGCGACCCGTCTGGCACCCGGCGAGGTTCTAACGCGGCTTGAAAAAGCGCGGATCAAGGCCGTGCCGACCGGCATCGCGCACGGCACAGTGACGGCGGTGCTCTCGTCCGGCGCGGTCGAAGTCACCACCCTGCGGCGTGACGTCTCGACCGACGGACGACGCGCGACGATTGCCTATACCGATGACTGGCGCGAGGATGCGGCGCGGCGTGATTTCACGATCAATGCGCTCTATGCCGATCCCGAAACCGGTGAGATATTCGACTATTTCGGCGGTGTCGACGATCTTGCGGCGGGCATCGTCCGCTTTATTGGCGAGCCGCTCCAGCGGATTGCCGAAGATCATTTGCGGATCCTGCGCTTCTTCCGTTTCCATGCCCGGTTCGGCAAGGGCGCGCCGGACGCCGCCTCGCTCACCGCCTGCGCTTTGCGGGCGAACGACCTGATGGCGCTTTCGCGTGAGCGGATTGCCGATGAGTTGATCAAGCTGCTCACCCTGCCTGAACCGGTGGAGACGGTGCGGCTGATGCTGACCCACCAGATCTTCGCACCGGTCCTGCCAGAGATTGTTTCGGTTGAAGGGTTGGCGGCAATGATCGCAATCGAGGACGCGGTCGATCCCGTCCGCCGCCTTGCCAGCCTGCTGCCCGCCGATCCGGACAAGGCCGGCGCGGTGGCCAAGCGGCTCAAGCTGTCGAAACTCGCGACAAAACGTCTGGTGCTCGCAGCGGGGCGCGAGGCCACCGATGCAAACAACCCCCGCGCGCTCGCCTATCGGATCGGGCTGGAAGGAGCGCGAGACCGGCTGATGCTTGGCGGTCACACAACGGCGCTTGTCCCCCTCAACGGCTGGACCGTTCCGACCTTCCCGCTGACCGGAGGGGCCATCGTCGCGCGCGGGATCAAGGCCGGCCCCGATGTTGCCCGCTTGCTCCAGGCGGCGGAAGCGCAATGGGTGGCCGAGGGCTTCCCCGACACCACCCGCGCCGAACAGATCGCAGATGAGATCGTCCGCACGGCAGCTTCCATTACCTGAGAGGTTATTGATCCGGCCCCCGATCCAGCTTAGCCAGCGACCCTCTGATGCAAATAGGGGGAACGCCATGACCATCTTTCGGGCCGTGCTGATCATCATCTTCGCGTCGATTGCCGTATATACCGGCATCGTCATCGCGAACCACGGGATGGATTTCCTGCCTGTCTTCTTTGGCGACATGATGAAGATGGAATGGCCCGGCCAGTTCAATCTCGACTTCATGGCCATGCTCTTCCTGTCAGGCCTGTGGGTTGCGTGGCGGCATCGGTTCACGCCCGGCGGGCTGGCGCTGGGCTTCCTCGCGTTCAACTTCGGAGCGCCCTTCCTTTCGGCCTATCTCCTGATCGCCAGTTTCCAGACCAAGGGCGACATGAAGGCGATCCTGCTGGG
>JANLST010000154.1:0-1603 GCA_031362505.1 Sphingomonadales bacterium | reverse complement strand
GCCAGCAGGGCAATGGCGTTGATCTGATCCTGACAATGCTCCTTGCGCACGCCCCAAATCCGCTCGTCGAACATGTCGAGCGCCGCGGTGCTATCGCCAAGCTCGAGGGAAAAAAGGGCCATGTGCCACCAGTTGTGGGTCAGCATGAATGATGAACATCGATCCCAGTCGTTTTCGTGGGCCTGGAGGAACGCGCGTCCTTCAACAGGCTGATCCATGGCCGCCAGCGCGTGAGCAGCGGCGTGCTGTGCCCAGGGATCGCGACCCGGCGTAGCCTCGATTGCGCGTCGGGCAAAGCGAAGCGCGAGATCCGGATTGGCATTCTGCTCGAGTGCGAAAGCATGAAGTCCCAGTGCAAAACCAGCCCTTCCGTCGACCGATGCGGCCATTGCTGACGTTCGCAACATCCCGGCCACATCGCCGGAGCCAAGCTCGAGTATCTGGCAGAATTTGGCCGCAACGAGGTCATGAGGCCAGGATTCTACGATGCAGCGAAACAGGGCGATTGCGCGCTTCTCATCGCCTTTGTTCCAGGCTGAAATCGCTTCGACCGTCGTGCGTTCGCGTTCGCTTGAATCTCGCACGAAAAGACTTGCCGCCGCAACATGCGGAGCGGCTTGCATCTGTCCTTCACGCGTCATCGCTGTCAGATGAAGAGCGGCAGCATAGGCATGACCAAGCGCGCATTCAGGGTCGGCCGCGAGCGCCTCGAATATGATTCGGCAATTACTGCCATGACTGAGGAGTTCGTCTGCGAAATTCTCGATTGCCTCAATGGCAGGCCCGGATCGCGTTGTGACAGCCAGGCGTTGATAATGTGCGTCCATCAATGATCTCCCCTCGTACGGGTTATTGTCATCTGGCCAAGGCCCGGCGCCGGATGGCAAAACTTGCAAGGATGACCAACAGGCCGAGTGGCAGAATGGATGTCACCAACTGTTCGGCGCCCACAGAGCCGGCCCTTCGCGCGGTTTCAAACAGGGCGGCGGTCCAGATCGGGGTTGTCAGCGCGATGATTGCAAAAACAGCTGAGGCAGGGGCCCTTACAAAACCGCTGGCCGTGAAAATGGGCAGACGGGTGCCGGGCAGGAAGCGTGCTGCAAAAACCAGCCACAATGTATGATCCCTGACCCAGCCTTCTGCGCGGGAGACATCCGTGCGCATGCGCAAGCGTTTTCCCAATCGCGTGTGCGCGCCCCAGCGACCGACCATGAAGAGTGCTATATCTCCCAATGCCGTCCCGAGGATGACACCGGACAATGCGGCAATCGAAGAAGCGCCCAATTGTCCAACCAGAACGCCGGCCGCGATTGTCGCGATGTCCTCAGCGACAAATGTCGCGCCGAAGAGGATGATGGCCAGCAAGAGCGGATTGTCGGCAACCGTCAACAAGACTGGAAAAACCGTGTCGGACATCGCTTCAGGCCTCCTTGCGAATCTGCGAGATCAGGCCAGCAATCGTGGCACGGCCGAGCCAAAGCAGCGCAGCCGATGCGAGCCAGACGCCACAGGCAAGCGCAAAGAGTTCACCGCCATCATGCGTTCCGTCGGCATTGAGCACCGAAACACCAAGGGGCGTGAACAAGTGGAAAAAGATGGCGCC
>JANLST010000152.1:0-27072 GCA_031362505.1 Sphingomonadales bacterium | reverse complement strand
GTATCGCGAACACCTTCGGGATCGCGAAGATCACAGCAGCGCAGATAGCGAGCCTTCAATGCCCGGATAACACTCTCATCCTCCAGCCGCTGGACACGGTCTTCAAGAGTCATGTCAATTCTCCTTTGCGTAATCACTGCTCCTTGTTATTACGCATATCAAGGATAGATGGAGATCAGGATGCAGTTTTCAGGCAAGAATGTTTTAGTAACGGGCGCAGCATCGGGCATCGGCCGTGCGACTGCAATCCTGTTCGCAAATGAAGGCGCAATCGTCACCATTGGCGACGTGAATGAAACAGGACTGGCTGAAACCGCCGGAATGTTGGTGCGGGCGCCGCAAATCATTCCTTATGATGCCAGTGACTTTGCGTCGTGCCGCGCACTTGTTGCGGCGGCGGCGAAGGACGGGCTTGATGTCCTCGCCAATATTTCGGGAATGCTCAAATGGGGACCCAGCCTTGAATTTTCGATGGAGGATTTCGAACGGATCCTCCGCGTCAATACAACAAGCGTTTTTGCCATGTGCCAAGCCGCCCTGCCTCACCTGATCAGGAGCAAGGGCAATATCGTCAACACGGCATCGACTGCGGCGTTGCAGGGAATTGCCTATACGGTCGCCTATGCCGCTTCCAAACATGGGGTCGCTGCCATTACCAAAAGTCTGGCCATTGAATTTGCTGCACAAGGCGTCCGTATCAATGCGGTATGCCCCGGCCATGTCGATACGCCCATGGGCAACAGCGCCCCTCCCCCTGGTGACGTGAACTGGGATCTTGTGATGCGAAATGTCCCGAAACTCGAAAACGGGATGTGCGCGCCTTCAGATATTGCCGAGGCTATTGCCTATCTCGCATCAGATCGCGCGCGAAAAGTGACGGGGACTTTGCTCACGGTGGATGGGGGGCAATTGGCGGGTTAGGCTGCCCCTTCCACCGGGTAGTTCATCGGCCGAGCCGGGCGGGCAGCGCACCCTTCCTGGTTTTTTCGATGATTGACCTGCAACATTTGACTGTCTAGTCCGACCGAGCGTGCCGGGCCCCTCTGACATCGACCAATTGGACGATGTGATGTCGTAACGCATTGGGTGCGCCTGATGCAGTTTCGATTTGAACCCGTTTCAGCCCACCCGATCGATTTGTGACAATCAACAGGGAAGGCATTTCCATGACAATTTCCAGACGTAGCCTGATAGCAGTAGCCGGATTAAGCGCCCCCGGCATCGCGTTGTTGGGAGGAGCCGCCGCAAGTGCTGCCAAACCCAAGGGGGTGTGGGCATCGGCGCTTCCTCCGATCCCTCAAGCCGACGGCAAGACTCTTCTGACAGCGGATCAGGCAATCGAGAGGCTGAAGGAAGGCAACAGACGTTTTGTTGCTGACCAGCCGGTTCAACCGGACATTTCAAGCAAGCGCCGGATGGCGATCGCCCAGGGTCAGGCTCCATTCGCCGCAATTGTGGCCTGTGCAGACTCGCGCGCGGGGCCAGAGCAGCTTTTCGGTGCGGGCCTTGGGGAACTCTTTGTCGTCCGCACTGCGGGGAATTATATCGACACGGCGGGTATGGGCTCGCTCGAATTTGGAGTATCGGCGCTCGGTGCCCCAGTGATCGTGGTCCTTGGACATGAACGATGCGGAGCAGTGAAAGCCGCTGTCTCGGTTGTGAAGGACAATGCCAAGCTGCCGGGTTCACTGGGCCCGATGGTCGAACCAATCATTCCCGCCGTCCTTCAGGCCAAAGCCGACTCGCATGGGGATGGCGATCTTGTTGAAGCCTCGGGACATGCGAATGTGAAGCGCGTTGTGGCCAGGCTCCGGACGACAAGCAGCCCGTTGCTGGAAGAATCGATCAAGTCCGGCAAGGTAAAGGTCGTTGGCGCATATTACGATCTCGACACGGGAACGGTGGATTTCTTCGATCTTTGATATTTGATCATGCGACGTGGAGGACTGGGCCCGATTTGTGCCCATCCTTCACGCTTGCAAAAAGGCGCTGCGCGGCTGCACTTCCGTCGAGTAGCGCATTATCCCTTCTCAAGACGGCCCATCCCCCATTCGATCGCACGAGTTCCCACCGGTTGGCGGAAACGCGAACCGCCGCCCAGATTTCTCCAGTCCAGCGAAAGACGCAGCTATATCCGCATGCGGTGGCATGATCTCCATCAACTTTGATTGAGACAGGGCTGAGAACATGTGCGCAGCCGTCTGACATAAGTTGTCGATGGATAGGGCTCTGGATCAATGCGGCGATGGCGTCGCTACCCTTGCTATCGCCCAAGCCACCCACTGCATAGACACCATCCTCCTGCCAAAGAGCGGCAACGCCGGGCGCATCTCCCATATCCGCGAGCGGACCATATCGCGCAATAAGGTCGCGGATTGCTTCGCGGTCTTCAAGATCGCGGAGGCGGAGGGCAAGGGCTTCAAGTGTTTCCGGCATGGATCATTTCTGCCCTTGCCTTCAAAGCGTGGGCGCTGTCGTCAAACGCCCGCTTCACCCAAGGCCCGGCAAAACGGAACACATGGATGCCGCTTTCGCCGAAAAAGGCGTCGGTCGAGTGGTAGCGGCAACTGTTCGGGCCAGTCGCTTCAATGATTTGGTCCCGCCGCGCGGCATAGGGCCAAGCCTCAGTCCATTTCATTTCCCAGCTCAACAGTTTTTCCGGTTCAAATCCGCAAATATATTCAAGGTTGGGAACAAGCCCTCCGGGTGCTGCGTAGTTGAGAAGTGTCATTTCGACCGCTGCACCCATTTCGAGCGTCGAGACCGCACGGATACAGAATGGGTTCCATTCATTGTAGCGCGCCATGTCGCAAAGTACGTCCCATACAACACGCGCTGGCGCATCGATCTCAACGGTTTCAGAAACTGTCACGGCATTGGGGTCGAACCCCGCAACTGGGTCTTCGGCCAGCTTCTTTGCAGTCTTCATCCAGTCGAGCATCACAATTCCTCCAGTTTGACCACCCGCGCCTCGGGAAGCGGATGTTCATTTGCGCCCGCCCAGCGCAACAGTGCAGTGCCTTCCCTGTGCGCGCAGGTGTCTATCCAGTTTCCCACGCCCGGATCCTGAGCCGCACAGATGATCCGCATCGAACCATCCGATTCCAGCTTTGCACTATGCTTGTTCACACTGATCTGGCGAAAACGATAATCGAGGCTTTCCATCCACCAGTTATCGAGCTGGAAATTCCAGTAGTAACAATCCGGCGGCGTCACCTCGATCACCCAGGCTTCATCCGGCGCCAGTCGCCAATAGGCGTGGGCATAGTATATATCCTTCGCGCCCCCGCCCTTCTGGAACATGGACTGGTCGATACTGGCGAACTGGTTGGGATGCTCTCGGAATAGACGGGTCCAGTCGGCAAAGGTACGCGCCACTCCGTTCACAAACTGTCCCGCTGCGCCCAGTCCGCTCGCCAGTGTTTCAGCAGCAAGCGGCTGAGGCACGGCTGGCCCGCCGATCCGCTCGATCATGAATTCCCCACCGCGCTCATTCGCTCGATCGAGCGCCGATTGGCGAATGATGATTACGCTGGCATCCGGTTCGAGCTTCAGCCAATTGCCCGGCTGCGGATTACACGATGCAATAATCTCCAACGCACCGTCCGGACCCCAGGCGATCTCATCGTTCATCAGACTTCCGGTCGCATGAGCGCTCCCATCTATGTGATAGCGCATCGCATTGGCGACGATCGAGAAATAGAACATCGATCCCCGTTTGCCGGTGATCCGATAGTCATTGCTGCCCTTGATCGACGCATTCCAATATTCATTGTCGGGGTTGTCGGCACCGATCTTCGCGGTTTCGTGAGAAAGCTGATAGAAGAAGGGGAAATCTGGATCGGCCGCCTCGACATACTGTTCAAGTGCAAGCTTGGTTAGGCGCGAGAGATAGCGGAATCCCTCCGCGCGGATCAGCGGGTCATTTGGCACGTCGGGAGCGAGGATGACCTCGCCCGCTTCAGCAAGGCGCCCGCAAAAGGCGGCCCACGCAGCTGCCGGATCGCTCACGGCGCCACCCAATCCCCGCCATTCACATCAAGCGCTGCACCCGTCACCTCGCTCGCATAGTCTGACAGCAAGAAGTAGACAGCCTTGGCGCAGTCCTTGTCGGGAGGAATATGACCAATTGGAATTTCGGAAGCGCGTTGGGTTCGGAAAGCCTCGCCTCCCTCACCCATCGATTTGAAGAACGAGTCAAGCGGGGCACCATCCATCCATCCCATGAGCGCTGTGTTCACGCGAATGCCGGTTCCAGCCAGTTCGACAGCAAGTTGGCGAGACAACTGGTTCACGGCCGCCTTGGCCATTGCATAGCCTCCTTCGCCCGGCATGGGCTTGCGCGAAGCAAGCGTTGAAATGTTTACGATCGAGCCTGACCCTTGCGCTTTCATTGTCGGGATCACCGCTTGCGCCATGCGCAGCCCGCCAACCGCCACAATGTCGAGAACCTGGGTTAGTTGCGCAATTGAATGAACGTCAAGATTGGTCCAATCCGGATGAAAATAGGCCGAATGTACCATCCCATCGATGCGTCCCCACTGCGCAAGCGTTGCCTGTGCAAGGGCATTGCAGTCGTCGGATTTCGAAACATCACATGGAATCGCAATGGCCTCACCGCCCGCCGACTTGATGTCAGCGACAATGGCTTCAATGGCCTCAACGGAGCGGGCGGAGACCGCTACCTTCGCCCCTTCCGCCGCTGCGCCGCGGCACATTGCCTGCCCCATGCCCGGGCCAGCGCCGGTGATGATGACGACCTTACCCTTAAGGATCATGCTGCGTTTCCTCCCTCAATATAGAATGCAAAGTCGCGCGCGATCTGGGCTTGGTCGAGGCCAAAATCTGCCGCGGAATATCGGTGCACCGGCCTCTTGTCACGCGCATTTCCGGCAATACAGGTGGCCATCATGGCCTCGTCAGTGGACGTAAAGCCAAGCCCCATTGCCTCCATTGCGCGGCGACCAACCGCAATCGGATCGCTCAATGTGTCGCGGTAATGGACGTCGATCACTTTGTCCGCCGGCAGTGTCGTGCGAAGCGCTGCAAATCGTTCAAGTCCGTTTGCAAAGCGGCGCGTCCAATACGCGCCTTGTGTTTCGCGGCGATAACTGGCCGAGGCCATCACGGTCATCGACTCGCACATGCTGCAATAGCTGGGCAGCACTTGCCCCACGTCGCGATGCGTCATGATCAACTTGGCTTCGGGAAATACCGACAAGAGTCCGCTCATTCCACCCAACAGATGGTGGGGTGTTTTCAATACCCATTTCTTTCCTCGACGATCGGGCGATTGGCTCTGGATAACCTGCAACCAGATCTTGAGCTCACGATAGGATCGCTCATGGTCCTGATCTGCCTGCCAGAAGCCATAGGACGGAATGTGCATCATTGAGTCGTACGTGGTTGAAAGAAAGCTTTTGTCGAGCAGGATGACTTCTTCGGCGACCTCCATCGCGTCGATCGGATCGATACTTTCAAAGTTGGGCCATGCGGCCAGAAAATCAGTTACGGTCTGCTTGGCCAGCTTCTGCCGAGGTGTCGGATCGCCGGCCACCTCACCCGGTAGTGGCAAGGGGAAAGTTGTTTCCCACCAAAAAGGCGATGTCAGCCTGGGCGCGCTCGCTAAAAGGCGGTGGAGCATCGTCGATCCGGTTCGGGGCAGACCAATAATCGCGCCGGCGACCTGAATGTCCTCGTCCAGAATTTCAGGTCTGGATTTGAGTAACGCGGTAAGGGCAAGACGATCCATCAACGCATAGACGATCCGGTCGATTGGGCCCCCGCTCGATGATGTCAGGCCCGCTTCTTCGTTGATGAAGCCGATGAGAGCCTCGAGTGGCTCCATGAACCATTCGTCACCGAAATCGGAAAGGCCGGTCGCGGAGCGGGCTGCGTCAACAAGGCCCGCCGACGTGATCACTGCGCAGCCTTGCGACCGGCCTGTCGCCCAAAGAAGGTGCAATCTGCCAGGCTCATTCCTGATGAATAACCGTGACCCCAGGCTGGCAGTCCTGATGTGCAACGGCCGGCTGCAAACAGACCCGAAATTGGTGCTCCTGCCCGGTCAAGGACTTCGCCATCGACCGATGTTTTGAGGCCACCGAGAGTGAAGAAGCTGAAATAGCTCGTCTGGAAATTGAGTTCGAGCGCGACGAACGGGTTCTGATCAAGCGGGGTCAGGATCGGCGTGCGTTTGTCGAACAACGGATCGTTCGCGGCTGCTGCATGTTTGTTGTAGAATGCCATTGTCGCCGAAAGCGTACCTTCTGGCATTTCAAGTTCGCCTTCGACCTCTTCCCAACTGTCTCCGGTCGCGGCAATTGATATGCCTGCCAAATCCAGTGGCTGGTCAAAATGGGCGCTGTCGAGAAGAAGATAGACCCGGTCTCCGGGCTGATCGATCATCGTCCGACTGACGCGCCCATGGTAGCAGTCTTCATTGATGAAGCGCTGCCCCGCAATGTTGACAAAAACGCCTTTTGATTGCGGTTCGGGAATGGTCCAGGGGCAGGTTGTGAAAAACTGGTCCATATGGATTGCGTCGCCACCCGCGCTCACTCCAAGCTCGATGCCCACGCCATCGTCCTTGTCGCCAATCGGACTGTTCACCCTGAAGCTGTCCGGGCAATATTTGCGGCGCATCTCCTCGTTCATCACGAAGCCACCCGTTGCCAGTATTACGCCCTTGCTCGCGCGGACAAATCGATTCTGATTGTCGATCCGCATCACGACGCCGACGATCCGGTCGTTGTCCTGCACCAACGCCACGGCCCGTGCATCGACGATGACTTCAACACCAAGACTGCGCGCTCTTGCTTCGAGAATGTCGACCAGAGGCCGCCCGCCGCCCCATCCCATGTGCTGGATCACATGGCCGCGCGGTGCTGGCCTGGCGTGATTGCAAAACGGAGCAGCCGCCTCGCTTCCGGACCAGATGAGCGTCGAATCGTCCGTAGGTTCGATTACTTTTCCAGGGAGGTAGTTTCCGCGATAGGGCACACCTTGCGTCTTGAGCCAGGCAAAATGATTGACAGCCTCGACCGCATAGAGATCGCATTTTGCCTCGTCGGCACAGGGGCCGCCCGCCATCTTCAAATAGGCCGCAAAGTCTTCGGTCGTATCCGCGAACCCTGCTGCCCTTTGGGCATCTGTTCCTCCGGACCCGCCGAGATATATCTCGCCACCCGACAGGCCTGAAGCGCCGCCACTTCCCGAATTGCGTTCAAACAGCATCACCTTTGCGCCTGCGCCTGCTGCCTCAATCGCGGCACAAGCCCCGGCTGCGCCAAAGCCAATGATCGCGATGTCTGTTTCCAGATCCCACGCTTCAACGGCGTGCGCGGGATAGGGTTTGTGCAGCGAGACCTCTGTCATCCGCGCGCTTTGACCATATCGAGGGCGACATCGACGATCATGTCTTCTTGTCCGCCGACCATTTTGCGACGTCCGAGTTCGACGAGGATGGTGCGGGTATCGAGGCCATAGTCGGCGGCAGCCTTTTCGGCGTGGCGCAGGAAGCTGGAATAGACCCCGGCATAGCCAAGCGCGAGGGTTTCGCGGTCGACGCGGACGGGCCTGTCCTGCAGGGGGCGGACGAGGTCCTCGGCGGCGTCCATCAGCTTCATGACATCGCAGCCATGGTTCCAGCCCTTGCGGTCAACCGCGGCGATGAACACTTCGAGCGGGGCATTGCCGGCGCCTGCACCCATGCCGGCAAGGCTGGCATCGATCCGGATCGCACCTTCCTGGGCCGCCACGATCGAGTTGGCCGTGCCAAGGCTCAGATTGTGATGCGCGTGCATCCCGCGCTGGGTCTCGGGCTTGAGGACCTTGTCATAGGCGCGCAAGCGATCGCGCACTCCGTCCATGTCGAGTGCCCCACCACTGTCGGTCACATAGACGCAGTGGGCGCCATAGCTTTCCATCAGCACGGCCTGCTGCGCGAGGGCTTCGGGCGCGATCATGTGGCTCATCATCAAAAAGCCCGCGACATCCATCCCCAGATCGCGCGCAATCCCGATATGCTGTCTGGAGACATCGGCCTCGGTGCAGTGGGTCGCAACCCGCACCGAGCGGACGCCCAGATCATAGGCGCGCCTGAGTTCCTCGACCGTGCCCACCCCGGGCAGGATCAGCGTGGTCAGGATCGACCGGGTCAAGACATCGGCCACGGCTTCCAGCCATTCCCAATCGGTATGCGCGCCAAAGCCATAGTTGAAGCTGGCGCCGCTCAATCCGTCGCCGTGGGCGACCTCGATCGCATCGACCCCGGCCTCGTCGAGCGCCTTGGCGATGCTTCGGACATGGTCGATCCCGTACATGTGCTTGATCGCGTGCATCCCGTCGCGCAGCGTCACGTCCTGGATGTAGAGCTTGTCCGTAGCGACATCGAAGCGCGCCATCTCAGGCCTCCGTTCCGACAAGCGCATCCGCCGCAGCCATCCTCCGTGCCGCGAGCAGTTCGCCCGTTGCCTTGGCGGCTGCCGTCATGATGTCGAGATTGCCCGAATAGCTCGGCAGGTAATCGCCTGCACCCTCGACCTCGAGAAAGACGCTCGTCTTGATCCCGGTAAAGTCGCCCATACCCGGGATGTGCAGCCGGTTATTGTCGCCATAGCGCTCGAACTGGACGTCCTGCTTGAGCCTGTAGCCCGGGACATAGGCCTGGACCTTCGCAACCATCGCCTTGACCGAGGCCCGGATTACTTCCTCGTCTGCGCCTTCGGACAGGGTGAACACCGTATCGCGCATGATCATCGGCGGTTCGGCCGGGTTGAGGATGATGATCGCCTTGCCCCTGGTCGCTCCGCCAACCACCTCGATGGCGCGTGCCGTCGTCCGGGTGAACTCGTCGATATTGGCGCGCGTGCCAGGGCCTGCCGAACGCGACGAGACCGAGGCCACGATCTCGGCATAATGGACCTTCGCCACCTGGCTGACCGCCGCCACCATCGGGATCGTCGCCTGGCCGCCACAGGTCACCATGTTCACATTGGGCTGGTCGAGATGGGCTTCCATGTTGACGGGTGGAACCGTGAACGGACCGATTGCCGCCGGGGTCAGGTCAACCACCTGGATCCCGTCGGCCCGCAGTGCTGCATCATGGGCCTTGTGGGCATAGGCAGAGGTCGCATCGAAGGCGATGCCGATCCCGGGATAACAGGCCAGCCGCTTCAGCCCCTCGATCCCCTCATGGGTCGTCGCAATCCCGTGCGCGCGCGCCATCGCCAGACCTTCTGATGCCGCGTCGATGCCAACGACCGCCACCAGCTCCATGTTCTGCGGGTACTTGATCATCTTCATCATCAGGTCCGTGCCGATATTGCCCGAACCGATAATCACTGCCTTGACCCTCACCACAATCCCCTCACACAAAACGCGCCACACAGCCGCCAATGCCGTGCAACTCCATCTCGAAAATATCGCCCTTCACTGCTGGCGCCAAAGGAACCAGCGAACCCGACAGGATGATGTCCCCGGCATCGAGCGTCACACCATAGGCCCCTAGCGTATTGGCAAGCCAGGCCACCGCTTCGGCGGGCGATCCCTGGACCGCGGCGCCATAGCCTTCGGAGAGCGGTTCGCCATTCTTGCGTACCGTCACATGCAGGTCCGCCAGATCATGATCACGTGGATCGGCACGCGCCTCGCCAAGAATAAACACTCCGCACGAGGCATTGTCGGCAACCGTATCGATGATCCCGATCTTCCAGTTCTCGATCCGGCTGTCGACAATCTCGAAACACGGCGCGATCGCCGCCGTTGCCGCGATCACGTCCTGCGCCGTCACGCCGGGGCCGGTCAGCCCGTCCTTCAGGATAAAGGCAATCTCGGCTTCGGCACGCGGCTGGATCAACCCCTTGTCCTCCACATCGATATCACCGTCGACCTGCATCCAGTCGGTCAGAAACCCGAAATCGGGCTGGTGAACCCCCAGCATCTCCTGCACCGCCTTCGATGTCACCCCGATCTTCTTGCCCACAACCCGCTCACCATCCGAACACCGGCGAGCAAGAAAATCCAGAGAAATCGCATAGGCATCGTCAATCGTCAGCGACGGATCGCGCGCGATCAGCGGCGACACCGTCCGACGACCGCGCAAAGCAGAATAAAGCTCCGCGCCGTGTGTTTCAGGCTTGTCCATTTAGGAAATCAATCGAATATAAGTTGAATTCCCGGCTTCGTTCCACTTGTACCCAATGTCCAACGTGCGTGAACGTCATGCAGCGCGCATTTTCGCATTGGTCGAGGAAATACCGTGCGCCACTTTCCGGGCAGAATTCGTCATTCAGCCCCCACATCACGAAAATTGGTTGCTTTATCTCACCAACGCGCGGGCCGAGATTGGGTGTCCGCATGCGGGCGAGCACATCCTTTGGCTGCGTCCGTGCAACGGCAAAGCGTTCCGCGACCAGAGCATCGGTGATGACGGAGGCGTCATAGACGAGGTTCGAAACCAGTCTTCGTTGTTCATCGACATTGAAATCGGGACTGCCAAACCCGCTCACCATCTTGGCGATGCCGGGCATGGTGAAATAGCTGGCCTGCTCCTCGACACATCCCGGTGCCATCAGGATCAGTTTCTCGGAAAATTCCGGATGATCGAGTGTCATCTGGATGGCAACACCGCCGCCAAGGGAATTGCCGACCAGCGATGCGCGCTTGATTCCGTGCGCTTGCAGCGCCTCATACAGCGTGTCGGTAAACAGTTGGAGCGTGTAATCGATCCCTTCGGGCTTGGACGAAGCTCCATAGCCAATCAAATCCGGCAGGATGACGCGATATCCGGCATCGACAAACGCATCAATATTCTGCCGGAAGTTCGATGCCCCCGAAGCGCCGGGACCACTGCCATGGATGAACACCACAGCAGGCCCGCTGCCGGTTTCTGCAAGATGAATGCTATAACCGCCTGCGACGGTGTATTTCGTTGTTGCTAGTGCTGACACGCAAGAGGTCCTCAAAGGAAATTGAAAGCGGGCGGTTCACCAATCAGGGTTCCGATCACGTCCCCCGTCCGGTTGTTGGGATCGTTTGCGACGTGCGCGCGCGCTGCGTTCAGATCCAGCCAAGGTTGGATAATCTCGCTCGACATATAGACTGCCCGACCCCCTAGAAGCTGCACGACGTCATCCACCAAGCGCGCCAATCGGCGCACCACCGTTGACGACTGGTAGGCATAGAGCGCGCGCTTCTCCATCGGAATGGTTTCGCCTCGTTCCGAAATTGCCATCAGGTCATCGAAGGTCAGGCGCAACGTCTGTTCCATCTCGATGGCCTGGCCATGGGCCGCCGCGATAGCGGCGTGAAGCATGGGATCAGCCTTTGAAGCTTTTCCGGTATTGGTGGAAACACGATCCTTCATGATCGCCATTGCAGCGTTGATCGCGGCGCGGGCGCCGCCGAATGCCGCTGTCGAGACGGAACGAACAAAAACCTGCGCCCATGGCAGGTTATAGAGTGGGCCGTCATTTTCGACCTGGCCGGGGTTCTGACACAGAAAGCCGTCACTGGCCTTGTGGGTTCGATATTCGGGAACAAATGCACGATCGACAACAATGTCGAGGCTGCCCGTTCCCTGCAGGCCAAACGTGTCCCAGCTGCCTTCGATGATCTGATAGTCGCTTCGTGGCAGAAGGAAGGTGCGCATTTCCGGCGCGCCTTTGCCATCTGCCGGGAAAACGAGCGCGCCAAGCAGCACCCATCCACAATGCAGCGAACCCGTCGAAAAACCCCAACGACCAGACAGAAAAAAGCCCCCCTCGGTGTGTTCTACCTTGCCCACCGGCTGATAGGTGGACGAAACGAGCATCGCACCGTCCGCCGCCCAAACCTCTTCCTGCGCCTTGCTGTGAAAAAGAGCGAGCTCATAGGGATGGCAGCCGACGACCCCGTACATCCATCCGGTTGACATGCAGCCTTCCGCCAACGCCTTCTGAACCTCGAAAAAGGTGTTGGGATGCATTTCATATCCGCCCCAGCGTTTTGGCTGCAGGATCCGGAAAAACCCGGCCTCCTGCATTCCGGAGATTGTTTCTGCCGGTACATTGCGGTCTGCCGTGCATTGTCGCGCCCGTGCCTTCAAGGTTGGGATCATCGAACGTGCGCGGTCCAATAGCTCCTGATGGGTTGGAATACTGCCGGTCGGGACCTTCATCGCAACTACGCTTGCCATTGCTTGCAACCTCCTCGTCGATCGTCCGACTCAAAACTCAGAACCGGCACATTCGTAAAATTTAGTGCCATACAATACGCAAATCGTCAATTGAAAAGCAGTTTCGCTTACGATAGTGAGTATTTTGAACCGAGCCAAAGCATGATTCTGTGTTTTGCCACGAGGAGATACCGGACGTTGAACAATGCGTTGACATTCGACCTTGCCGATCAGGTTGCAATCGTCACAGGCGGTACGCGTGGTCTGGGGCGTGCTGTGGCGGAAAAATTGACCGCTGCGGGCTGTGCCGTGACGGTTTGTGGGCGTACCCCTCCTGAGGGACTTCAGGCTGGGATCGAATTTCAACAAGCCGATATCCGCGACCCCGATCAAGTCAAGGCGCTGGTTGATGCGGTTGTCTCAAAACATGGACGCATCGATATATTGGTGAACAATGCGGGCGGATCACCATCTGCCGACGCGGCCTCGTCGAGCCCACGGTTCATCGATGCAATATTGAAGCTGAATCTGGTTGGCCCGCTTTATATGGCGCAGGCTGTCTATCCATATATGGCCAAGGCACGCAACGGCAGCATCGTCAATATCGCAAGTGTGTCGGGCGTACGACCGTCGCCTGGCACCGCGGTCTATGGTGCCGCCAAAGCAGGTCTTCTCAATCTGACCCAAAGCCTTGCGCAGGAGTGGGGAGGGGATGGCATCCGTGTAAACGCGATTGTCGCTGGCCTGATGATCACTGAAAATGCGGCGGCCACATACGGCGATACTGCGCGGCAGGATTCGGTCGGACGTTCCCTGCCGCTACAGCGAATGGGCAATGGCGACGATTTGGCTGGGGCTGTTCTCTATCTTTGTTCGCCGCTTGCCGCTTGGGTCAGTGGCGCACGGCTGGAAGTCGATGGCGGCGGAGAACGACCCTATTTTCTTGATTTGGTAAAGGGAGGTTAGGCCATGGCGGTAAAGGCGCTTGGCTATGTTGTTATCGAGACAGCGAAGCCGCAAGCATGGGATCATTTCCTGACTCAAGTCGCCGGCGTAATGCGGGTTGCGGACGCATCTGACGGCGCCATGCTCTACCGTATTGATGATCGGCCCTTCCGATTTCGCATACAAAAAGGAGCTTCGGAGCGATTTTTGGCTGCCGGTTACGAAGTTTCAGACGAAGCCGCATTTGATGCGCTTGCAGTTGCCATCCGACATTCCGGTCGTCCGGTTGAAACATGTACATTGGCCGAAGCGTCTTCCCGCTGCGTGAAGGGCCTGTTCCGGACATGTGACCCGGCTGGCAATGGACTCGAATTTTATCATGGAGATATGAGGGTCACTGCCCCCTTTGTATCGCCTGTTGGAGTGCCGAATTTCGTAACAGGTGAAATGGGCATGGGGCACGCGGTGTTTTCCGCGCCCAACTTTGATGAGTCTCATGCTTTTTATCGCGATGTCATCGGGTTTGGCGATACTGACACCCCCCGCTTCTATTTTGGCGGTGGCGGTTCCGAAGATCCCGGTATGGGCTTTGCATTCATGCACGCCGAAAATGGCCGTCACCACAGCATTGCCTTGGGAGAAGGCCCGGTTTCGCCCTCCGGTTGCATTCACATCATGCTCGAAATGCCGAACATGGTTGAAGTCGGCAAGGCACATGACCGGATGCGTATCCATGGTTTCCCCGAATCTGCAACTCTTGGGCGCCATGTAAATGACGAAGTGACAGGCTTTTATGTTCAGACCCCGGCTGGATTTGATTTGGAGATCGGTTGCGATGGACTCGTCATCGATCCGAAGACATGGGAGACAACCCAACATGCACAGATCAGCGTATGGGGACATGTCTGGGCATGGCAGGAAGCCATGAAAACTCAGGCGGCAGCGGAATGACGATGCTCGACAAGCGAATGACTGCAACTGACATTATCGCATCCCTGAGCGACGGCATGACGTTGGGAATTGGCGGATGGGGCCCGCGTCGCAAACCCATGGCGCTGGTTCGTGAGATATTGCGTTCGGGTTTGAAGGATCTGACGATTGTATCGTATGGCGGCGCGGACGTTGGCATGTTGTGTGCGGCGGGAAGGGTCAGGAAACTGATCTTCGCCTTTGTCTCGCTCGACGCCATCCCGCTCGAACCCTGGTTCCGCAAAGCGCGCGAAGCCGGACAGATCGATGTGTTGGAAGTCGATGAAGGGATGTTGCAATGGGGTTTGAAGGCAGCGGCCTTCGGCCTGCCCTTTCTCCCAACCCGCGTCGGCCTTGGGACCGACCTTGCGGAACTCGGTGGTTTGAAAACGGTTCAATCGCCTTATGATGACGGAGAAACGATGATTGCCATGCCGGCGCTGAAGCTGGATGCCGCTTTGCTGCATGTCAATCGATGCGACTGGCGCGGCAATGTCCAGCTTATGGGGCCCGACTTCTTCTACGACGAGTGGTTCGCCAAGGCGGCAACGAAGACCTTCGTTTCATGCGAGGAGATGGTCGACCGAATGGAGGATCATTATCCGCAGGATGCCAAGGCCAACATATTCGAGCGCTGCTTCGTGACCGGCGTTGTTGAAATCCCATGCGGGGCTCACCCGACAATGATGCCTCCCGGCTATGGTTGGGACATGAAGGCACTTAGAGCCTATACAGATGCAGCGAAGGATCCTGGCGACTGGAGCGCTGTGGCCGATCGTTTCGTCGGGCAGGATGAAGCATCTTATCTTGCTTCATTTGGCGGAAAGGAGGCGGTAGCGGCTCTCCCGCTGCCGATATTCTGATGAGCAGTATCACCCTGGCCGAACTCTGTATTTTTGCATGCTCGGAGGCATTCAGGACCGATCGGGAGCTGATTGCGACGGGCATAGGCCCGGTGCCGCGCATCGGTGCTGGTCTTGCCAAGCTGACCCATTCTCCGGGTTTGATGATGACCGATGGCGAAGCCTATCTCGTGGAAGAACCTGTGCCGCTGGGCCCGCGCGGCGATTTCAAGCCCAAGTTCGCCGGGCATCTGCCTTTCTCGCGCTTTTTTGACAGCGCGGTTTGGACCGGGCGTCGTCATGCTATGGTTACGCCGACCCAGATTGACCGCTTTGGCCAGACAAACTTGTCCCAACTCGGCGGTACGCACCGGCAGCCAAAAACACAGATGCTTGGCGTTCGAGGCTTTCCGGGAAACTCTATATACCACACCAATTCAATGTTTATTCCGGCGCACAGCCCCAGGGTGTTTGTGGAAGGGGAAGTCGATATGGTGTCCAGCGCAGGCTATAATCCGGCCAAACGGATTCCCGGCGGAAATTATTCCGGTGTTGATCTGAAACGCATCATCACGAATTTGTGCGTGATGGATTTCGGAGGCGCTGACCAAGCCGTTCGTGTCATTTCACTCCATCCCGGGGTGACATTCGACGATGTTCAGGCAGTGACCGGCTTCCCGCTGGACAAGGGAGAATTGCCGGAAACACAAGCACCTGATGAAGAGGCACTCGCGATTATCAATCGGCTTGATCCCCACAATTTTCGGGCAAGTGTCATCAAGGACAACCCATTTGCGCGAAAGGAAGCCGCATGAGCGACGATCTCGTACCCAAGGTTGACGTCACGCCGGACTATGAAACCGCAGAGCCGATCCTCTATCATGCAACCGATGGCATCGCCTGGCTCACGTTGAACCGCCCGGCGTTCCACAACGTACAGAACAGTCAGATGACTTATGCGCTCGACGATGCGTTTATGCGCGCGACGGACGACGATGCGGTCAAGGTGATTGTCCTCAAGTCCGATGCGAAGCATTTCAGCGCAGGGCACGACATTGGTACGCCAGGTCGCGACTTCCATTCCAGCTTCGAGCGGCGATTGATGTGGTATGATCATGCCAACAAACCGGGTGCCGAGAAGGCTTATATCCGCGAACAGGAAGTCTATCTCGGCATGTGCAAGCGCTGGCGGGACATTCCGAAACCGACAATTGCGCAGGTCCATGGCGGCTGCATCGCTGGCGGGTTGATGCTGGCATGGGTTTGTGACCTGATTGTTGCGTCGGACGATGCCTTCTTTCAGGATCCGGTCCTCCAGATGGGGTTTCCAGGGCTGGAGTATTTTGCCCATACGTTTGAACTCAACACCCGGATTGCCAAGGAGTTTCTTTTCCTCGGCGAACGCATGAGTGCTGAACGCGCTTACCAGATGGGAATGTTGAACCGTGTCGTTCCGCGCGCTGAACTGAGCGACACTGTAAAAGCCATAGCCGCACGAATCGTGCAACAACCGCGTCTGGCGCTTCAGCTTGCCAAGCAGGCGTGCAACCACATGGACGATCTCGCGGGGAAACGCACGGGAATGGACGCCGTCTTTGCGATGCACCATTTCGCGCATGCGCAGAACCAGTTGGTCAAAGGCGATTATATTGCCGGCTTTGATGGCAAGACGATGGCCGATGCGAACAAGAAGCAGGTGAGTGGGGACTGAAGTTGGGCGACCCGCTTGCCACCGAATTGACCAGCCTGCTGGGTTGTCGCCTGCCGGTGATCCAGACCGCAATGGGCTGGATCGCGACGCCCGAACTTGTCGCGGCAACGAGCAATGCCGGAGCTTTTGGCTTCCTCGCAGGGGCGGTCATGCGCCCAAAGGAATTGGTCGAAGAAATTGCTCGCCTGAAAGATATGACGCCGCACAATTTCGGGGTGAATTTTCACAGCTTCCAGCCTGGCGCCGCTGAAATTGTCGAGATTATTCTTGCCAACAGGGAACGCGTTCGCGCGGTGAGTTTTGGTCGAGGCCCCGATGCCGGAATGATCGGTCGTTTCAGGGACGCTGATATCGTCTGCATCCCTACTGTCGGTGCCGTGAAACATGCCGAGAAAATGGTCCAGCTCGGTTGTCAGATGATCACTGTGCAGGGCGGGGAAGGCGGTGGGCACACTGGTTCGGTGGCCACAACTGTGCTCCTTCCACAGGTGCTTGATGCTGTAGAGGTGCCTGTTGTTGCCGCAGGCGGCTTTGCCGATGGCCGCGGTCTCGCGGCCGCCTTGGCCTTCGGCGCATGCGGGATCGCCATGGGCACCCGTTTCATGATGACCCAGGAAAGTCCCGTGCCCGCCGCTCCTAAGACGTTCTACATCAAGGCAAAAACCGATGACATCATCGTGACCAAGAAGGTTGATGGGATGCCGCAACGATTGATCGCCAATCCCGCGTTGAAACGGATCGAGAACTCGGGCCGTTTCGGCATGTGGTTGCGTGCATTGGAGAGCGGAATGGCCATGAAGCGGCAGACCGGCGCGAGCTTTCTCTCTCTTTTTCGCTCGGCCAAGGCGATGACGTCGCATGGAGGTCTTTCGCTTCCACAAGCCATGATGGCGGCATCCGCCCCGATGCTCATCCAGCGTGCGGTCGTCGATGGCGATGCCGAAGGTGGCTTGATGGCGACAGGACTTGTCGCCGGGCGGCTCACCAACGTGCCAAGCTGCGCCGAATTGCTCAATCAGATCGAACGCGACGCCCGCGCACGCATCGCTGCCATTGCCGGATAGGAACGCCCATGCCCATCACCTGCACGATCTCTGACAAGATCGCCGAAATCGTTTTCGATGTTCCTCCGGTCAATGCCTTTGACAGCGAGACCTGGATGTCGATCCCGCACATCATCACCGATGCGGCGCGCAACCCGGACGTCAACTGTGTCCTGATCCGGGCCGAGGGCCGCGGCTTTTGCGGTGGTGTCGATATCAAGGAAATGCAGGCCAACCCGGAACGCATCACCATTCTCAATCGCGGTAATTACCTGACCTTCAAGGCAATCCGGGACGCGGAAGTGCCAGTCGTTTCGGCAGTACACAAATTTGTGATTGGGGGCGGAATCGGAATTTGTGGAGCGAGCGACACGATCATTGCAGCGGATGATGCCTATTTCTCGCTTCCAGAGGTCGACCGCGGGGCGATGGGCGGAGCAAGCCACCTGTCACGGATGCTTCCGCTGCACAAGGTTCGCGCAGCGTTCTTCACGGGCGGGACTATTCCTGCCGCGGAAGCCTATCGCCTTGGTGCGATCGAAAAAATTGTACCCAGAGACCAGCTTGAAATCGAAAGTCGAGCCTTTTGCAGCGTGATCGCGTCCAAGTCTCGCAAGGCGCTCGTTATCGCCAAAGAGGCGTTGAACGGACTGGAGTCTCGCGATGTTGATCGGGGCTATCGCTGGGAACAGGGATTCACTCTTGAGATGTATATGCACGAGGACAGCCAGAAATCGCGCGACGCCTTTGTTGAAACAGGCAAGACCGCCAAGTTCTGATGGATAGTGCCTACTCTCCAGAGCCGCATGCTTTTCCTGCTCGACTTAATGTGCCCCCATTGCCGCATCCGGTGATTTGCCTGAGGAGCCCAAATGGCTGAAGCCTATATTATCGATGCGATCCGAACGCCCATTGGACGCAAGAAAGGCAGTCTTGCCGAGATCCATCCTGCAGACCTTGGCGCTCACCCGATCAAGGCGCTGATGACGCGCACCGGCATTGACCCCGGTGAGGTTGACGATGTGGTCTGGGGATGTTGCGACACCATTGGACCACAAGCAGGCGATATCGGTCGCACGGTTTGGCTGGTCGCTGGCCTTCCACAACACGTGCCCGGCACGACAATCGACCGGCAATGCGGATCTTCGCAGCAGGCCGTCCATTTTGCCGCGCAAGGAGTCATGTCCGGGACGCAACATCTCGTCGTTGCAGGGGGAAGTCAGGCGATGAACGCGATCCCCATCTCGGCAGCGATGTTTGCAGGCGAGCCCTATGGCTATTCCAACCCGTTCAATACGTCGCCGGGTTGGATCGCGCGCTTTGGAGATGGTCTGCTCAACCAGATCAATTCAGCGGAAATGATCGCCAACAAATGGCAGATCAGCCGCGAAGCGATGGAGGTGTTTGCGCTTACGTCGCATCAGCGCGCGCAGATGGCGACCGATGCTGGCTGGTTCAAAAAAGAGATTGCGCCGCTTAATGGGCTGGACGCAGATGAAACGATCCGGCCCGGCACTACGCTGGAAGGACTGGCCAGCCTCAGAACGGTCCAGGACGGCGGCGTCATTACAGCGGGAGTGGCAAGCCAGAATTGCGATGGCGCAGCGGCGCTCCTCATCGCATCCGAACAAGCAGTGAAGGATCACGGGCTTAAGCCCCGTGCGCGCATTCATCATCTTTCTGTTCGGGCCGATGATCCGGTCTGGATGCTGACCGCGCCAATTACCGCGACCGAACATGCGCTCAGAAAAGCCGGCATGAGCATTGACGATATCGACCTGTTCGAATGCAACGAGGCGTTTGCCTCGGTTCCAATGGCGTGGATGAAGGAGCTCGGCATTTCCCATGAAAAGGTCAATGTGAATGGGGGTGCAATCGCGCTGGGCCATCCGCTTGGAGCCACCGGCGCACGGCTGATGACAACCCTGCTGAATGCGCTGGAACGGACAGGCGGTCGCTACGGCCTTCAAACCATGTGTGAGGGCGGCGGCCAGGCCAATGTTACCATAATCGAGAGGCTGTAATGGGGATCTGCGAAAACAGGACGGTCATCATCACGGGCGCAGCTGGAGGGCTGGGACGAGCCTATGCATTGGCCTTTGCCGCCGAAGGCGCAAATGTGGTTGTCAATGATATCGGGACGTCGCTGGGTGGTGAAGGGCGCGATACGAGCGCCGCAGATGCCGTGGTTGCCGAGATCATTGAAAGCGGTGGGCGTGCAATCGCAAACTATGAAGACATCACCGATTGGGACGGCTCGAAGAGAATTGTGGATGTTGCTGTAGCGGCTTTTGGAGACCTGCATGTCGTTGTGAACAATGCAGGAATCGTCCGCGATCGGATGTTTGTCTCCGCCACTACGGATGAGTGGGACGCCACAATGCATGTCCATCTACGCGGCCATTTCTGTCTTTCCCGCCATGCCGTGGACTATTGGCGTGCTCAGCAGAAGGCGGGCAATCCGGTCGATGCCCGCATCATCAACACTTCGTCAGGCGCCGGCTTGCAAGGAAGCATTGCTCAGGCGGCATATTCGACGGCCAAGGGTGGCATTGCCGCGCTGACATTGGTGCAAGCGGCTGAACTGGGGCGCTATGGGATTACTGCCAACGCGCTCGCTCCGTCTGCACGAACGCGTATGACAGAACAGGCCTTTGCAGAGAAAATGGCGACCGAAGGGGAAACCTTTGATGTGATGGACCCTGCCAACATTGCTCCGACTGTCGTCTGGCTTGGCAGCGCCAACAGCGCACACGTTACCGGCTGTGTGTTTGAACTCGAAGGCGGCAAGATCATGCTCGAGGATGGATGGCGTGAGGGGCCGATGGTCGATGCAGGAGCCCGCTGGAACCCGGTCGATGTTGGAGGCGCCATCGACACCCTGCTTGCATCGCGGATGGCACCAAGAAAAGTTTGGGGAACCGCATAATGGAATTCGCATTTACCGAAGAACAGGTGATGATCGCAGACACGGCGACGAGCTTCTTTGCCGGGAATGCGACGAGCGAACGCACACGCAAGGCAATGGCGCGTGACGGCATCGACCGGGACTTGTGGCTCGGTTTCTGTCAGGAACTTGGGCTCGCAGGTGTTGCGCTGCCTGAAGCTTATGGCGGCGCTGGCCTTGGGTTGGTTGAATTCGCAATTCTCGCCGAAGCGGCCGGTGCGCAAGTTGCTGCCATCCCCATGCTGAGCCTTGCCATGCCTGCCCGCGCTATTGCAGCAGGCGGGAGCGAGATGCAGAAGGCGGAATGGCTGCCCAAGCTGGCGGCGGGCGAGGAAATTGGCGCATTTGCCGGAACGCAAGCGCTCGAGGTCGAAGACAACAGACTATCGGGGCAGCTTGAATTTGTGCCGCACGGGGCGAGTGCGACAACGTTTGTGCTTGGCGACGGCCAAAGCGCGTGGATCGTGCGGGCGGATGCCATCGGCATTTCGATCAAGGCACAGATGACCATGGACCAGACCCGCCCCTATGCGACCGTGACACTTGACAAGGTCATGGGAGATCCCCTGCCCGCTGGCGCGGCTGGACTTGCCGCCGCCCGTGAAGGTGGGTGGATATGCCTTGCTGCAGACGCCCTTGGCGGAGCGCAGGCTTGCCTTGATCGCACCGTTGCCTACGCGAAGGAACGCGTTCAGTTTGGGCGGCCGATTGGCTCCTTTCAGGCTTATAAACATCGTTTGGCGGACATGATGATCGAGATCGAGCAGGCACGTTCGGCGGTCTACTGGGCGGCGTGCGCAGTTGATGAAGGATCGGACGAGGCTCCGCTCGCCCTCCATGCCGCCAAGTCATTTGCCGCCGATACCTATTTCATGTGCGCCGCAAACATGATCCAGCTTCATGGTGGCATTGGCTTTACTTGGGAGCATGACGCCCATCTTTTCTTCAAGCGCGCCCGGTCGATCCAGACGATGCTGGGCAAAGGTGACTGGCACCGCGAACAGATCGCGACCATGATCTTGGGAGAAGCGGCATGAAGCTGGGCTTCTCAAAGTCCGATGAGGACTTCCGCGCCGACTGCGCTGATTGGCTGAACGGCCAAATGGCGGGCGAATTTTCTGATATCAAGGGCATCACGACACTCACTGCCAAGGCAGATAGGCGCAAGGAATGGGAGCGACAGCTCGCAGCACACAAATGGTCCTGCATCGGTTGGCCCGTCGAATGGGGTGGGCGCGGTGCGACCCTTGCCCAGCAGGTCATCTTTGCCGAGGAATATGCGAGAGCCGGCGTTCCAGGGCGCGTCAATCATATCGGGATAGAGTTGGCCGGACCGACAATTCTGACTTTTGGAACCGAGGCGCAAAAGGCGCGCTTCCTGCCCGATATTGCTGCAGGCAAGACGATCTTCTGTCAGGGCTTTTCCGAACCCAATGCCGGATCCGACCTTGCGAGCGTCCGGACCAAGGCGCGGCTCGAAGGCAATGAATGGGTTGTAAACGGCCAAAAAATCTGGACGTCGCTCGCCCATATCTCTGACTGGATTTTCGTTGTGACACGAAGCGAAGAGGGATCGAAGGGGCCAAAAGGCCTCACCTTCCTGATGATGCCTCTCGACCAGCCGGGAATCGAGGTTCGCGGAATCAAGCAGATCAATGGTGACTCCGAATTCAACGAAACCTTCTTTACCGACGCGACATGTTCGGCGGACAGCCTGATCGGCGCTGTTGGTGATGGCTGGAAGATCGCGATGGGGTTGCTCGCTTTTGAACGTGGCGTTTCCACGCTCGGCCAGCAGATGGGATTTCGCAATGAGCTGGACGAGATCATTGCCGCGGCCAGGTCCAATGGCGCGGCAAAGGACCAATTGATCCGCCAGCGCGTCGCGAAAGCGGAGATCGGCCTGCGTCTCATGCGCTATGGTGCGCTCCGTATGCTCTCGAATACCAATCATTCGAAGGTCGATGGCGCGGCGCTCACATACAAGATCCAATGGGCCACTTGGCGGCGCGCACTCGGTGAGCTTGGTATGGACGTACTCGGCCAAGCCGGTGAGGTGACGGACAATCCCGACTATGAATGGGAGATGCTTCCCAACCTCTTTTTGTATTCGCGCGCCGATACAATTTATGGCGGCACAAACCAGATCCAGCGCAACCTGATCGCTGAGCGCGCGCTCGGCATGCCAAGAGAACCGAGGGGCGACGCATGACCATTCCGGCCTATCCCGAGCCCCGCAACCTTTTGAAAAGCAAGACGGTCGTTGTAACTGCAGCAGCCGGAACCGGCATCGGCTTCTCGGTTGCCAAGCGTGCGGTCGAGGAAGGGGCAACCGTCCTGATGAGCGACTTCCACGAACGCCGCTTGGGCGAAGCGGCGGACCGGATTGCAGCAGAGGCCGGAACGCGACCCGCGACCTTTGTGTGCGATGTGACAGATCAGGATCATGTCGATGGCCTGCGCGATGCGGCGTTGCGAGAACTCGGGACGGTAGACATACTGATCAACAATGCGGGGCTCGGTGGCGAAGTGGCCGTCGTCGATATGACCGATGATCAATGGCACCGGGTCCTTGATGTCACGCTTAATAGCGTGTTCCGGATGACGCGTGCGTTTCTGCCGCATATGCAAGGTCGCAAGACCGGGGCCATCGTCAACAATGCCTCGGTGCTGGGTTGGCGCGCACAGAAGGGGCAGGCCCACTATGCCGCAGCCAAGGCCGGTGTGATGGCTTTTACGCGTTGCTCGGCGTTGGAGGCGGCCGAGTTTGGCGTGCGGATCAATGCGGTCGCGCCCAGCATCGCGATGCACCCGTTCCTCGCCAAGGTGACGACCAATGAACTGCTTGAGAAACTGTCTGCGCAGGAGGCCTTCGGCCGGCCAGCAGAAGTCTGGGAAATTGCCAATGTGATGATCTTCCTCGCTTCCGATCTGTCCTCCTACATGACGGGAGAGATTGTTTCTGTCTCAAGCCAACGCGCATGACCAAGGTCTATGCCTCCCCGCGTGATCTGATCGGTCAGGAGGGCACTGCGCTTGGCCCAACTGATTGGCTTCTCGTCGATCAGGACCGGGTCAATGGCTTTGCTGACGTGACCGGCGATCATCAATGGATTCATGTTGATCCCGAACGGGCCAAGAACGGGCCATTTGGAGGCACGATCGCACACGGCTATCTGACGATGAGTCTCGTCAATTTCTTCCTTCCCGATCTGATCGAAGTGCGCGGCTTTACCCATGCAGTGAATGTCGGCGCAGACCGGCTCCGCTTTCTTGCACCTGTGAAAGTCGGCAGCAACATTCGCGGGGTTGGCGAAATCCAGACTGTGGAAGAAATAAAGGGCGCCATTCAGTCGGTTGTTCGCGTGACCATCGAGATTGAGGGCGGCGAAAAGCCAGCCTGCGTTGTCGATACCATCAGTCGCTATTTTCCGGAGATCTGAAACATGCCCGCAACCGAACAAATGATTGCCGCCGTTCACGCTTATGTGGATGCGTTTGACAAGGGCGACCCCGAACTCGCGGTCGTCCTTTTCGCGCCCGATGCCACGATTGAGGACCCGATCGGGACACCGCTGAAGGCTGACGTCGCCGCCATTCGCGAGTTCTACGTCGGATCAATGGCATCCGGCGCGAAGCTTGTGCTTGATGGACCAATCCGCATCGGCGGAGACTATGCAGCCTTTGCCTTCTCCGCGAAACTTAACCTGAACGGTCAGGATTTGCGCGTCGATGTCATCGATACATTCAAATTCAACGAAGCAGGAAAAGTGATCGAAATGAAAGCCTATTTCGGCCCAGGCAATATGCACGGATTCTGATTGGTGTTACCCCCGACGATACCCCATCTTGCCCAAGCCGCCGCTGCGAAATGGGGCGATGCCGCCGCAGTTCTGGAGCATGGCGAAACATGGAGTTTCGACCAGCTTTGGGAGAAAGTGCGCGAGGCAGCGGCGGCCTTTCTGGCCGCTGGCATCGTCAAAGGGGACCGGATTGCGATATGGGCACCCAATGGCCGCGAATGGATTGTCGCTGCGATTGGCGCCCAGTCAGCGGGAGCTGCCGTCGTTCCGCTCAATACCCGCCTCAAGGGTCGCGAGGCCGGCGATATCCTGCGCCGTACGCAGGCGAAGATGCTCTTCACGGTAGAGGCGTTTTTGGGGACGAGCTATCCGGATTTGCTCGAGGGAGAAGATCTGCCCGCGCTCCGGCGGACGGTGTGCTTCGATCATGATTGGCACGCGTTTGTGTCGGAAGGCAAGGCAATTGGTCAGGAATTGGTTGATGCCGCCTTGTCGGAACTTGCTGCCGACGATGTCAGCGATATCATGTTCACGTCCGGCACAACGGGCACACCCAAGGGCGTCCTCACCACGCATAACCGCATCATCCCGATGTTCAAACACTGGACTGAAGTCGTCGACCTGCGACCGGGCGATCCCTATCTGATCGTGAACCCCTTTTTCCACAGCTTCGGTTTCAAGGCGGGTTGGGTCGCGGCATTGATCGCTGGAGCTGTGATCGTGCCGATGGCCGTGTTCGACGTGGCAAAGATGATCGAGCATATTGAGAAGGATCGCATCGCGTTTATCCCGGGCGCACCGACGATCTATCAGTCATTGCTCGCCGAACTGGCCGGGAGGACATTCGATTCTTCCTCACTCAGGAGCGCAATGACAGGGGCGGCGACTGTACCGCCCATCTTGATAGAGCGAATGCACAAGGAGCTTGGCTTTGAACGCGTGCTGACTGCGTATGGCATGACTGAATGTTCGAACATTACGGCATGTCGCAAAGGCGATCCGATTGATCTTGTCGCCAATAGTTGCGGCAAGGCAATCCCCGGCATGGAAGTCCAATGCGTCGATGATAGCGGCGTTGAAGTGGCGCGCGGCGAACAGGGCGAGATCCTGGCGCGGGGCTATGGCGTCATGCTTGGCTATCTCGACGATCCCGAAGCGACCGCCGCCGCGATCGATTATGATGGATGGCTCCATACTGGCGATATCGGCGTGATGGACGACAACGGGTATCTCCGCATCACCGACCGGAAAAAGGACATGTATATTTCCGGAGGGTTCAATTGTTACCCAGCGGAGATTGAAAAGCTCCTGTCCAGCCATCCGGCCATCGAAATGGTTGCCGTGATCGGTGTGCCTGACGATCGGATGGGTGAAATCGGCAAGGCTTTTGTCATCTTGCGGCCCGGCGCCTGCGCGACCCAAGGTGAGATCATCGCTTGGGCGCGCGAGAATATGGCGAATTACAAGGTGCCGCGCCATGTGTCTTTTGTCGACGACTTGCCGCGCAATGCGGCTGGCAAGGTCATGAAAACAGAGTTGCGGGGATGATGACGGGAAAATGAAACCGGTTGCGCGATACAGGCATTTGCTTTCACCCGGCAAAATCGGGACGATGACCCTTCGGAACCGCATTGCCGTGACCGCAATGGGCGCGAGCCTGGCCGAACCTGATGGACAATGCGGCGAAAGGATCATCCGCTATCATGAAGAACAGGCCAAGGGCGGCGCAGGCCTGATCATTACCGGTGTTGCGGGTGTTGCGTGGCCTGTTGGCGGCAATCAGATCAACCAGATCGCGGTTTCCGATGACAGGTTTCTGCCCGGCCTTATCAATCTTGCCAATGCTGTGCACGGCCATGGCGCGAAGATTGCAGCGCAACTCCATCACGGCGGGCTTGTCGCAATGGAAGACATGCTTGCAGGACGGCCGGTCTGGTGCCCGTCGCTACCCGGTCCGCCCAAAGGGGATTTTACGGCTGCATTTCTGTTGGAAGAAATCGCCTCTGCACCATTTGGGCGCATTCGTGACGTGACGTTCAAGGTGATGACCGAAAAGGACATCAAGAGTGTCACGGACCAGTTCGCCGCGGCCGCCGTCCGCGTAAAGAGCGCAGGCCTTGATGCGATCGAAATTCATGGGGGCCATGGTTATCTCCTTTCGTCGTTCATCTCGGCCTCCTCCAACAGGCGCACGGATAGCTATGGAGGCAGCCTTGAAAACCGGGCACGTTTCCTGCTCGAAACACTCGTTGCGGTCCGCAAAGCCGTCGGACCCGATTTCCCGATATGGGTTAAACTCGACACCCGTGAAATTGGCAAAGACGACGGCGGCTCGATCGACGATGCCATCATAATCGCTCGCTGGTGCGAAACCGCCGGGGCTGACGCGATCACCGCGACGGCCTATCATGAAACCAGCAAGCCTAAGCTGCATACCGGTTCGCACACGCCTCACGAACCGGGGATAAACCTGCCGTATGCAAAACAATTGAGGGCGGCAATCGGCATTCCGGTCATTGCCTCGGGTCGCATCGAACCCGACGTTGGGGATGCGCATATTGCCATTGGCGCGGTCGATTTCATTTCAATGGGTCGCAAGCTGCTCGCCGATCCACATTTGCCGCGCAAGCTGGCCGAGGGCAGGCCCGAGGACAT
>JANLST010000110.1:0-9846 GCA_031362505.1 Sphingomonadales bacterium | reverse complement strand
GGGCGTCGGCCGCCAGCTCGTGCCGCCACCCGTACGACAGCCGGTCACCGGCCCGCAGTCGACGTCCGAGCTCCCGCGAGCGCCGCTTCCAACCGCATGACCAATGCCTCGGGATCGCAGTAGGAGGTGACCAACCGGTAGAGGTCGCCGCCACTGGATCCCCATCGCCGCAGATCGATACCTGCCTGCTGCAGCGATTTGTGTGCTGCAGGCGCTATATGGGCAAAGATCTGATTGACCTCGACCGGATGGGCGAGCGTAACCCCGGGCGTGGCCGCGAGACGCTCGGCGATGCGCTGTGCCGTGCCGTTTGCGGCGCGCGCATTCTCGAGCCAGAGACCGTCCACCACATAGGCAATCAGCTGGGCCGCGAAGAAGCGCATCTTCGAGTGCAGGAAGCCGGCTCGCTTGTGCTTGAAGCGCAGCACCTCGGCAATCTCCTTGTCGAAGACGATCACGGCCTCCGACATCATCGTGCCATTCTTGGTCGTGCCGAAGGAGACGATGTCGATTCCAGATCGCCATGTCATCTCGGCAGGCGTTGCACCGAGATGAACGAGGGCGTTGGCGAAGCGGGCACCGTCCATGTGGAAACCAAGGCCAAGCTGCCGCGCGGTTTCTCCAATCGCGCCCACTTCATCAGCACGATAGGTCAGGCCATATTCGGTCGCATTGGTGATCGAAACCATATGGGGTTGGGCCTGATGCACATCCTTTCGAATCGATCCCGCAATGGCATGAATAGTGGAGGGGCTAAGCTTTGCCCCCTCCCCGTCGCCAAGCAGCAGCTTTGCGCCGTGTGTGTAGAATTCAGGCGCACCGCATTCATCAATCTGGATATGGGCATCCTTGTGACAGATGACACTTCCATGCGGAGGGCACATGCTGGCCAGCGCCAAGGCATTGGCCGCCGTCCCGGTCGAGATCCATAAAGCAGAAACGTCGCATTCAAACACAGTCGAAAAACTGGCATCAAGGGACTGGCTCAGGGCATCGCCATCATACGCAGTGTCGACATTGTTGGCCGCGTTGAGTGCAGCGATAACATTCGGATGGACCGAAGCCGCATTGTCTGAGAAAAATCGCATGCCAATCCCATGCGCGGTGACGGATATGGCGTCAATATTCCATTCAAATTTCAACCCGGCGAAGCATGAGTCTAACTTGGTTGTACCCTGATCATTGCAAACGGGGTCCTGGCCGGACCGCTCGAACTGGTAGGGTAGTGGTATAATTCCGAGACACGCAAGCGCATCATCTTGCCATCAACATAGCCCACAACAATGTCGTCCGTTCGGGGCATATGGGCAAAGCCTTGCTCACCACAATCTCTTTCGTCGGGGCCCTCTCCCATCACCATTCGCAAGTTGATCATGGAGTCCATCTTTCTATGCCAATCCTATGCTGGATAAAACGTCTTTGATGGCAGAAGATTTACAGGGTCGACCGTTCAGCGCTTCAGCCCGACAAACGAGCGGGAGAGCATCGGAATTTTCGATAGTGAGCAATGGGTGATTCAGGCTGGCAATAATGACTGATTCAATACCAAGCCCTATCGTGGACGCTGTTTGATAATGGCTGCCCCTTCTCGACGACTCTAAGGACGACAACCCATCTGCCGTTAATATGCAAGTGGGTTTCAGGTGCGGGCCGCGTCATGGGCTCCTGAAGTAAGGGATATGAGATGTCAAAAGGAGCAACCAAAAGCCTGGGCAAGTCGGATCTGGCAAACATCGAGTCGATCCGGACTCAAGCTGATACCCTGCTATTCCTCCTTGATGAGTCTGGGCTCTCGGAAGCGGCCGCGCTTATGGCGACTGCGGTTGACGCGATCGACGCGCACATGAGGAGCATGCGCACAAATGGCGCTTCCGAAATCAATTGCAAAGATTGACAAAGACTTCGGCAAAAATTTGCACATTTCCCGGCTATAACAAACACTACCCCCGCCGTATTATTGCTTGCCGCGCAAATTTTTCGTCCGGCCAGCTCAATTTTATGGGTCGGTCGAATGTTAAAGAACAAAAATCATATTTCTGATCATGTCGGCACTGTGGAGCAAAATGCGAATGTTTCAGGAAAAAATAGCTGCAAAGACTGACGCGGCCACCGAACGACGAACAGCGAAGCGCCACATGTCGGTTTTCCTGTTGGCAAAAGTAACGACAGGGACGCAACAAGCGCTGGGACGCGTTTTGAACCTTTCACAAACTGGCGCAAAAATAGAAACCAGCCTGCAAATGAAACCCGGGGATACGCTCTCGCTGGAAATCAGATCGGATCTCAAGGCAGCAGGAAAGGTACGTTGGGCACGGGGCGGAGCCTTGGGAGTGGAATTTGATCATCCCGTTGATGTCAGCCGATTCCTCTCGCGCCAACAAGCCAAACTCGGCCGGGTAAAGCCGCGCGCGCCCCGATATGTGTGCGACGCCGAAGCGACCGTGAACGCCGACAGCGAAACCAGCATTTTCAAGGTTCGCGACGTCTCTTTGTCCGGAGCCGGATTGGCTGGAGAATTGCCGCTCCGCCCTGACGATGAGGTTTTGGTCACAATCTTCGGACTCAAGCCACGTCGCGCCAAGGTCATCTGGGCAAATGCCGATGGGGTCGGGATAACATTCCTGAAGCCGCTCGACTTCCGCGATTTCGAATCCTGGCTATCGAAGAAAAATTCCGGTTCACGGGTCTAGTTCATTTCAAGCGCCGACCTCGAAACGTTCAGAACTCAAAGTCCCGGCAAATCGAGCCCGTTTTCGCGTGCGCAGTCGATCGCGATATCATAACCGGCATCAGCATGGCGCATTACGCCGGTCGCGGGGTCATTCCACAGGACATTCGCGAGCCGACGCGCGGCATCATCAGTTCCGTCAGCAACAATGACCATACCCGCATGCTGGGAATAACCCATGCCGACTCCGCCGCCATGATGCAGCGAAACCCAAGTGGCGCCTGATGCGGTGTTGAGCAGTGCGTTGAGTAAAGGCCAATCCGAGACCGCGTCCGAACCGTCCTTCATGGCCTCTGTTTCGCGATTGGGGCTTGCGACCGAACCGGAATCTAGATGATCGCGTCCAATGACAATTGGCGCTTTCAGTTCGCCATCTCGCACCATCTCATTGAAGGCAAGGCCAAGCCGATGCCTGTCACCAAGACCAACCCAGCAAATTCGCGCAGGCAAACCCTGAAACTTGATCCGTTCGCGCGCCATATCAAGCCATTGATGAAGGTGCTGATTATCGGGAAGGAGTTCTCTTACCTTCGCGTCGGTGCGGTAAATGTCTTCAGGATCGCCCGAAAGCGCGGCCCAGCGAAAGGGCCCGATGCCGCGACAGAAAAGCGGCCGGACATAGGCAGGGACAAACCCTGGAAAGCTGAATGCGTCCGCTACGCCTTCATCGAACGCAACCTGACGAAGATTGTTGCCATAATCGAATGTCGGAACACCTGCGGCGTGGAAGTCCAGCATCGCGCGGACATGAACCGCCATCGAACTGCGGGCTGCGCGTTCGACGGAGGCGGGATCGCTTTCGCGCGCGGCCATCCATCGATCAAGCGACCAGCCTTGGGGCAAATATCCATTGATTGGATCATGCGCAGATGTTTGGTCCGTGACCGCGTCTGGCCGCACTCCGCGCCGGACAAGTTCCGGGAGAATATCTGCAGCGTTCCCCAAAAGTCCCACCGAGACAGGCATTGCGGACGTCGTCACAATGTCCAGTGCTTCGTCGACACTTGCGGTCTCTCTGTCGATATATCCCGTCCGCAGACGCATCTCGATCCGCGATGGCTGGCATTCGACCGCGATGCATGACGCACCGGCCATTGTCGCTGCGAGCGGCTGCGCCCCACCCATTCCGCCCAGCCCGGCGGTCAGGATCCACTTGCCAGCCAGATTGCCGGCGTAGTGTTGACGCCCCATTTCGACGAACGTTTCATAGGTGCCCTGCACGATTCCCTGCGAACCGATATAGATCCACGAACCGGCGGTCATCTGGCCATACATCATCAGGCCCTTGCGATCGAGTTCGTGAAAATGATCCCAGGTTGCCCATTTCGGTACGAGGTTGGAGTTTGCGATCAGAACGCGTGGAGCATCCTTGTGCGTCCGGAACACGCCAACCGCCTTACCCGACTGGACGAGCAGGGTCTGGTCATCCTCAAGGCGTCGCAACGTGGCAACAATCTGGTCAAAGCATTCCCAGTTTCGCGCAGCCCGACCGATCCCGCCATATACGACCAGCCCCTGAGGGTCCTCCGCAACGTCGGGATCAAGATTGTTCATCAGCATCCGCAGCGGAGCTTCGGTCAGCCAACTCTTTGCGCTGAGTTCAATTCCATGCGGGCTGCGGATGATACGGCTATTGTCGATACGGGTCATTGGGCGTCCTTCGCGAAAGTGAGGCAGGCGGCCAGGATTTTTCGAAGTGTGGATTGAAGCGGAACTGCGCGCGATGCGTCCCATTTTGGCGGCCAATCGCCTTTTTCATCGAGGTAGCCACGCATGGCCAACTCCATCTGGATTGCATGAATGCCACTTATGGGATCGCCATAATGCCGCGTGATCCATCCACCCTTGAACCGACCATTGATAACATGAGCGTCGCTGGTGCACGCCCGTGCCAATGCAGTCGTCAAATCAGGCGAACAACTTTTTCCATCAAAGCTGCCAATGTTGAACTGCGCAAGTTCCCCATCAAACAGGCGCGGCACATGGCTCCGAATTGAGTGCGCGTCGTAAACAACAACAACCGGATGAGATACGCGCAGGCGCGAAATTTCGGCAGAAAGTGCAGCATGATAGGGATCGAAATAGCGGACCCTGCGACGTTCGGTTTCAGCCTCGTCAGGCTCGCGTCCGGTCTTGTAAAGAAGCGTGCCGTCGAAGCAGGTGGTAGGGCAGAGCCCTGTGGTTGCCTGTCCGGGATAGAGCGAATGGCCTGACGGGTCGCGATTGACATCGATCACTGTGCGCGAGATCGCCGTTTGCAGGATTGTCACATTCATTGCTGCAGCAAAGGCATAGAGGTGATCAACATGATGATCCGCATCGTGCTTTGCCAGCGACAAGTCCTGCAGCGCATCGGCGATATCGTCAGGCACGTCGGTGCCCGCATGGGGAATGCTTACGATCAGAGGGGCGTGTCCGCGATTGATCGCCAGCCAGTGGGTCATGCCAAGCTCGGCAATTGGGCGATTTCAGCCAAGACACCGTCCCTGATCAGTCTCGCCGCCGCAGCCATGTCGGGATGGAAGTATCGATCGTCTACAAGCGTTGGAACGCGGGCACGCAGAAGCGCCCGGGCGACTTCAAGCGTGGTGCTGGATAAAAGTGGCGCGTGAAAATCAATTCCCTGTATCGCCGCCAAATATTCGATGCCGATGATGTTGGAGAGGTTTTCTGCCATGCCCCATAGTCTCCGTGCTCCGTGTGCTGCCATTGAGACATGATCTTCCTGATTGGCCGATGTCGGTATCGAATCGACGCTCGCCGGATAGGCGCGTTGCTTGTTCTCCGAAACGAGCGCAGCAGCAGTGACTTGCGGGATCATGAAACCGGAATTCAGTCCGGGACGTGGCGTCAGGAATGCCGGGAGCCCCGAGAGTGCCGGATCGACCAACATCGCGATCCGGCGCTCGGCAATTGATCCTATCTCACAAATCGCCAGCGCAATCATGTCGGCGGCGAACGCCACCGGTTCTGCATGAAAATTGCCTCCGGACAGGGCTTCGTCGGTATCAGGGAAAATCAATGGATTGTCGGTAACGCCATTGGCTTCGATCACCAAAGTCATCGCGGCCTGACGCAAGAGATCAAGCACTGCCCCCATCACTTGAGGCTGACAGCGCAAACAATAGGGATCCTGCACCCGTTCATCACCAACGCGGTGGGACGCACGGATGTCCGAACCCTCCATGAGCGAACGAAGCGCCCGAGCGGTTTCAACCTGTCCTGAATGACCCCGCAGAGCGTGGATCCGTGGATCAAACGGCGTGTCTGATCCCTTTGCGGCCTCTGTAGAAAGTGCACCTGTGACCAACGCAGACTGGAAAAGTTGCTCGGTCTCGAACAGTCCGGCCAACGCATAGGCGCACGAGAACTGTGTGCCATTGAGCAACGCCAATCCTTCCTTGGGGCCGAGTGTCAGCGGAGAAAGCCCAGCCTGTGTTAGCGCCTGCAGCGCGGGCATTCGCTTGTCACCCATGAATATTTCGCCGGTACCAATCATGGCAGCAGCAAGATGGGCGAGCGGCGCGAGATCACCGGACGCTCCGACCGATCCCTGGGCAGGGATCACGGGAGTCAGACCAGTGGCGAGCATCGATTCCAGCATTTCGATGGTAACAGGTTGAACCCCCGAAGCCCCCTGTGCGAGACTGGCAAGCTTCAGCATCATCATCAGTCTGGCGATTGGCACCGGCATCGGATCGCCCACGCCAGCGGCATGACTCAAGACGATATTGCGCTGGAGCATCTCAAGATCGTCGTCGCCAATTTTGACCGTCGCGAGTTTTCCGAATCCCGTATTGATGCCATAGACCGGCTCATGCCGGGCAAGAATGCGGGCGACCGCAGCAGCGCTCGCTTCGATCCCGGCACGGCACGCCACATCGAGAATTGGCAACGCACCCCGATAAAGCGCACGCCAATCGGAAAGAGGCACTTTGCCCGGCACCAGCATTATCGTCATGTTCCCCTCCATATCCGGGCATGAAGAGGGTTATATCCCATGCGATAGACAAGCTCGGCCGGGCGTTCGACGTCCCAGATCGCGAGGTCACAATATTTTCCGGTTTCGAGCGATCCGGTTTCATCGCCCAGACCCAAAGCCCGGGCCGCATTGAGGGTGACCGCTTCGAGGCATTCGTTGACAGTCAGCCGAAACAATGTGGCCCCCATGTTCATCGCGAACAGAAGCGAGGTCAAAGGCGATGTCCCCGGATTGCAATCGGTAGCGAGAGCCATCGGCACCCCAGCATGACGGAGCATGTCAATCGGCGGCAACTGCGTCTCACGCGTGAAATAATAGGCTCCCGGAAGCAGGACGGCAATTGTGCCGGACGCCTTCATTGCGGCGATTCCGGCAGAATCGAGATATTCGAGATGATCGGCGGAAAGCGCCCTATGGCTGGCAGCAAGTGCGGCCCCGTGACTGTTGGAAAGTTGCTCGGCATGAAGCTTGACGGGCAAGTCTTGCGCCTTTGCCGCAGTAAAAACGCGATCGATATGAGCCGACGTAAAGCCAACCGTTTCGCAAAAGCCATCCACCGCGTCCGCCAGCCCCAATGCGGCGACCGCTGGAATCATCGCACTACAGACATCATCAATATAGGCGTCGGGATCTCCCGCATATTCGGGCGGCAACGCATGCGCACCGAGAAAGCTCGTTGTCACCGTGACCTGCCGTTCATTGCCCAAACGCCGGGCCGCGCGCAGCATTCTGATTTCGCTTTCAAGCGACAGACCGTATCCGGATTTGATTTCTATCGTGGTGAGACCTTCGGCAATCAACCGATCCAGCCGGGCCAGCGCGCTCGAAACCAGATCGTCCTCGCTCGCCGCGCGCGTTGCACTCATCGTCGAGACGATGCCACCGCCCGCCCGCGCGATTTCCTCATAACTTGCCCCGGACAGTCGCAATTCAAACTCCTGCGACCTGTCCCCGGCATGAATAAGATGGGTGTGACAGTCGATCAGTCCCGGCGTGATCCAGCGTCCGCTACAATCAATCTGTTCGACCGCGTCAAACTCCGGCGAATTATCGCGAGGACCTGCATAAACAATCCGCCCGTTCCGGCAGGCAATCAGCGCGTCTTCGATCTGGCCAGCGGGCGACATCGTCACCAATCTCGCATTGTGCCAGACACGATCGCAGCGAAGGCGGGACTCGGAGTTCATTAGACGCAAGACTTGCACGCTCATTCGATTATGTCTAGACATAATAATGTCACTTGAAGGATTTTGGAATGGCTGCACTTTGGTTCGACACTGCGCTGCTGCCTTCGGGGTGGGCGAGCAACGTCCGGATCGTGATTGCTGACGGGATCATCTCCGATGTGCAGATCGGCGCATCGGCTCAGCTAGAAGATGAGCGCCACGCCATCGCGACTCCCGGTCTGTCAAACGTCCACAGCCATGCTTTCCAGCGCGGAATGGCGGGCCTTGCCGAGCATCGCGGGGCAAACGATGACGATTTCTGGAGCTGGCGCGAGGTGATGTATCGTTTTCTCGACCACCTTAATCCAGATGATGTCGAGGCCATCTCCGCCATGGCTTATGTTGAAATGCTGGAAACCGGCTACACACGGGTGGGCGAGTTCCACTATCTCCACAATGATGCAAATGGTGCTCGCTACGGCGATCCGGCAGAAATTGCGGGCCGTATCGTTGCGGCAGCCGAAACATCCGGCATCGGTCTGACATTGCTGCCGGTTTTCTATGCGCATTCGGATTTCGGGGGCGCTCCGCCCAATCACGGTCAGCGTCGATTTATCAACGATCTGGACAGCTTTGCAAAGTTGCTCGACGCGTGTCGGTGTTTGATCCCCGCAGACAGCACGCTCGGCATCGCGCCGCACAGTCTCCGCGCAGTCACGCGCGACGAACTCGGCGCGCTGATCGAAATGCACAAGGATGGCCCCATCCACATCCATGCCGCAGAGCAGGTCAAAGAGGTCGAAGCGAGCATGGCTTTTTCCGGCGCAAGGCCGGTCGAATGGCTGCTCGAAAACGCGGGCGTTGATGAACGCTGGTGCCTGATCCATGCGACACATTTGACAGGCAGCGAGGCCGACGCACTGGCTGCAAGCGGTGCGGTTGCAGGACTATGCCCGGTCACGGAAGCCAATTTGGGCGATGGCATATTCCCTGCGGCCCGCTTCCTTGAAGCGGGAGGACGGATCGCAACCGGGACGGATTCAAACGTTCTGATTGATCCCGCACAGGAACTGCGCATGCTTGAATATAGCCAGAGGCTCTCGCATCGTGTTCGCAACCTCCTTGCAAGCGATCAACATCCGTCCGTTGGTCGTCGACTGTTCGACGCCGCGGTTAATGGTGGCGGCCAAGCTTTAGGGACGCAGCAAGGAATAGCTCAGGGGATGCCAGCCGACATTGTCACTCTGAAAGCCGATCATCCTGCATTGCCTGGACGTCGGGATGACTTCATCCTCGATTCCTGGATATTCGCTGCGCGCGCAAGTTGCATTGACTGTGTCTGGCGCGGCGGCCGAAAACTTGTGGCAGACGGCCGCCACATCAGGTCCGAAACCGTTTTTGCAAACTACCAGCGCGTTCTCGGCCGGATTCTGACGGCGTGACAATTGCCGCGAGAATTTGCAACGACATAGAAGAGCGTATCGCATCGGGCGAATGGCGGCCCGGGCACCGGATTCCGTTCGAGCACGAACTGGTCGCACACTATGGCTGCGCGCGGGCCACTGTGAGCAAGGCGATCACAGCACTTGTTCGTGCCGGACTGGTCGAGCGACGGCGCAAGGCCGGATCATTTGTGTCCCATCCCCATATCCATGCTGCGATGCTCGATATTCCGGATATCGGTGCAGCCATTGCCGAGCGCACGGGCAGTTACCGGTTCGAGCTGGTCGCCAGCGCCCTTAAAACATTCGACATCGAGGGCGGCGACTTTGATAGGGGAACACGGCTGCGAAATATTATCGGCATTCATCACGGGAGCGGTGGGCCGTTTGCCCATGAGCAGAGATCGATCAACCTCGACGCGGTGCCGCTAGCTGGTGAGACAGATTTTTCGAACCGGGATCCGAGCAGCTGGTTGCTGGATCACGTTCCATGGAGCGAAGCGCGTCACCGGATAAGCGCCGTTGGAG
>JANLST010000108.1:0-15074 GCA_031362505.1 Sphingomonadales bacterium | reverse complement strand
CAAGAAGCAAAAGGCCGATGGCAAGCTCAACGCGCGCGAGCGGATCACAGGGCTGGTCGACAAGGGCAGTTTTCGGGAAATCGGGCAACTGGGTGGTGCGGCAACCTATGATGAAAAGGGCGAGCTGACCGCCTTCCTGCCGTCCAACATGCTCTTTGGCCGCGCGAAGATCGACGGCCGGCCGGTGGTCGTCCAGTCGGACGATTTCACCGTGCGTGGCGGTGCGGCCGACGCTGCGATTCATGAAAAGCTCGTCCAGTCCGAAAAGCTCGCGGGCGAATACCGGATGCCGCTGGTTCGCATGATCGAAGGCACCGGCGGCGGCGGCTCGGTCAAGACGCTTGAAACGATGGGCCACACCTATGTGCCCGAAGTTCCGGGCTGGGATGTGATGGTCGACAATCTCTCGCTCGTCCCCGTCGTCGCGCTTGGCCTTGGGCCGGTGGCCGGGCTCGGCGCAGGGCGACTGGTGATGAGCCATTACTGCCTGTTGGTGAAGGGCCTGAGCCAGCTCTTCGTCGCCGGGCCACCGGTGGTCGCAGCGGTTGGGGAGAAGCGCACCAAAGAGGAATTGGGCGGATCGCATATCCACGCGAAGAATGGCGCGATCGACGATGAGGCGGCAAGCGAAGCCGAAGCCTTTGCGATGGCCCGCACCTTTCTCTCCTATCTTCCTTCCTCAATCCATTCCTTGCCCGAACGCACGCCGACCAAGGACAAGGCCGACCGGCGCGAAGACTGGCTGATCGAGGCCGTCCCGCGCGACTTGCGCAATCTCTACAAGATCCGCCCGATCATCGAGGCCGTGGTCGATCAGGGAAGCTTCTTCGAGATCGGCCGCCAGCATGGCCCTTCGATCGTCACCGGTTTCGCCCGGGTGGACGGCTATCCGGTCGCGATCATGGCGAGCGACCCGATGGTGCTCGGTGGCCTTTGGACCGCCGCCACCGCGCGCAAGGTCGAACGCTTCATCGATCTTGCCGACACTTTCCATCTGCCGGTCATCCACATGGTCGACAATCCCGGCTTCATGATCGGGCGCAAGGCCGAGGATGATGGCACGATCCGCTATGGCAGCCGTGCGATGACGGCCGTCTATCAAAGCACAGTGCCGATCTGTGTCGTCATCCTGCGCAAGGTTTACGGCATGGGTGGCAGCGCGCCGGCCAATCTGTCACGCTTCAAATGGCGTTTCGCCTGGCCGAGCGGCGATTGGGGGAGCCTGCCGATTTCGGGCGGGCTGGAAGCGGCCTACAAATCCGAACTCGAAGCGTCGGACAATCCCAAGGCATTGCTCAAGGATATCACCGCCCGGCTCAACCGTGTCCGCAGCCCGTTCCGCACGGCAGAGAAATTCCGCATTGAAGACATCATCGATCCGCGCGAAACGCGTCCGATGTTGTGCGAATTCGTTGAGCAGGCCTATCGCGTGCTTGAACCGGGACCAAAGGCGCGCGGCTATCGCTGCTAGAACAAGTCGCCTAAAATGTGAATCGTCACCCTGAACGTGTTTCAGGGTCCATGCCTCACTGGTTCCGACTGGCAATTGGGAGGCATGGATGCTGAAACACGTTCAGCATGACGGATGTGGCTCCGTTTCCAGGCACGAAGGTCTAGGCGTTGGCGAAACCCAGCAGCCGGTCGCGGATGATCGCATTGGCCTCCGCCATGATCCGGTCGATCAATTCCTTGCAGGTCGGAATGTCGTGGATCAAACCGGCGACCATGCCGCAGCTCCACGCGCCCGCTTCCATATCGCCTTCGAGCATGATGCGCGGATAGACGCCGGCCACTTCCTCGATAATGTCCTCGAACTTGATGTTGGCGCCTAGCGCGCGTTCCTTCTCGAGCAGCCGTTCGACGGCGGTGTTGGTCAACACGCGCTCGGTATTGCGCAAGGGCCGCATCACCAGCCTTGTATCGAGCTCCGACGCCGCAACCAGTGCCTGCTTCACTTTCTCATGCACCGGCGCTTCCTTCGTCGCGATGAAGCGCGTGCCCATATTCATGCCTTCCGCCCCCAGCGCGAGCGCGGCGACGAGGCTGCGGCCATCGGCCATCCCGCCAGACGCGACGAAGGGGATTTCCAGCTCTTCAGCCGCGCGGGGCAGCAGGATGAAGTTGGGGACGTCGTCTTCGCCCGGATGCCCGCCGCATTCGAAGCCATCGACCGACACCGCATCGCACCCGATTGACTGCGCCTTGAGCGAATGGCGCACCGACGTGCATTTGTGGATCACCTTGATCCCGGCATCGTGCAAAGGTGGCAAGACCTGCACTGGATTATTGCCCGCCGTTTCGACCACCGTGACCCCGCCTTCGATGATCGCCTTGACCATGCCGGGATAGTCGGGCGAATTGACGACCGGAAGGAAGGTCAGATTCACGCCAAACGGCTTGTCCGTCATGTCCCGGCATTTGGCGATTTCATTGGCAAGGTCGGCCGCCGATTTCTGAGTCAGACCGGTAATGATCCCCAGCCCGCCCGCGTTGGAAACGGCCGCCGCCATTTCGGCAAAGCCGACAAAATGCATGCCACCCTGAATGATGGGATGTTCGATGCCAAACATTTCGGTGATGCGGGTTTTCATTGCGGCGAATCCTCTTTGATGCGTTTATCGGACCAACGGTGCCGGTGGCTTACGTGAACGTCAAGTATTTCGGTACGAAGCGAGTTGTGCCAGCACTTCGTCAAACTCCACCATCACCTCATCAATAATCTGCGCTACCGGCTTCACTTCGTCGATCCGGCCCGCCACCTGACCCGAAAGCGCAATCGAGGCTTCCATGTCTCCGCCAAAATAGAGATCAAGCGCGGTGCGCATTTCGGCCATGATGTTGTCGGTTGGCTCAAGGTCGAGCCGCGTTGTCCGTTCGGTTCGAAGTGCGCGCAACGCCGGGCCGGGGCCGTGGCGGTTGAGGAAAACGGTGTCGGTTTCCTTCGCCGCGATGATCGCGTCTTTCCAGTTGTGATGCACCGGCGATTCCGCCGCCGATACCATGCGCGTGCCCATCTGGATGCCTTCGGCGCCAAGCGCGAAGGCCGCGGCCATCGTCCGCCCGCAAACCATCCCGCCTGCCGCGATGATCGGCACGTCCACCTTCGACCGGATCAAAGGTAGCAAAACCATAAGCGCCACATCGCGCGGATTCTTGAACCCGCCGCCTTCACCGCCTTCAACCACCAGCCCGTCGACACCGGCATCGATCGCCTTGAGTGCCCCTGCCAGTGTTGGCACGACATGGAACACCGTCAGCCCTGCCGCCTTCAACGGCCCGCAATATTTATTGGGATCGCCAGCCGAGGTGGTGACGAATTTGACCCCCTGATCAACGACGAACTGAACGATATCCGGATCGCGGACAAAGGCCTGCGCAATATTGACGCCGAACGGCTTGTCAGTCAGCGTGCGCATCTTGACGATTTCGCCGCGCACCTCTTCAAGCTGGCCCGAACTGGTTTCGATGATCCCCATCCCACCGGCGTTTGAGACAGCCGAAGCAAGTTGCGCACGAGCAATCCAGCCCATGGGCGCTTGGACGATGGGGTATTGAACGCCGAGCATCCGCGTAATGCGGTTGTCGATCATTTGGCGGGTTTCACGAATTTGAGCGTCATCCGATCGCTTTCGCCGATTGCCGCATAGCGCGCACGATCCTTGTCTCCGAGTCGAAAATTGGGCGGGAGCGTCCAGACGCCCTCGGGCCAGTCGTGCGTATCCTTTGGGTTGGCGTTGATGTCCGATTCGCCGACCAGTTTGAAGCCAGCCTTGGTGGCAAAGGCCACCACAGAACTGCGCTTCATGTAACCGCTCTTTTCTTCCTTCGCGCTATCCATCGCTTCGGGCAGGCGATGTTCAACCACGCCGAACACTCCGCCGGGTTTAAGCATCCTGAAAATCTGGTTGAAGGATGCCTGCGCATTATCGATCCCGCCGAAGCGCCAGTTATGGACGTTGCGGAACGTCAGCACCACGTCAGCCGATCCGTCAGGCACAAGCTGAGCGCCCGCAGCGGCCGGAAAATTGGCACGTTTGACCTTGCCATAAACGGCGGCGCCGGCATCCAGCTTTTTGGCGATGTTGTCCGCACCGCGTCCAACCGGCGCAGCAACAGTATAGGTTCCGCGTGCGGAAAGGTAGGGCGCGAGGATCTCGGTATACCAGCCACCCCCGGGCCAAAGTTCAACCACATTCTGTGTCGGCTTCACGCCAAAGAATGAAAGGGTCTGGGCGGGGTGCCGGTACTGGTCTCGGGCACGATTGGCTTCGGTTCGCGTCGGGGCGGCAATCGCCTTGGCAAGGGCGGGATCGACCGAAGCAGGCTTGGCCATCAGTGTCGCACCCCCGAGCAGGGTGGCGGATACGGCAATGGCAATTGAGGCAATCAGGGGCTGGCGCATACTATCCTCTCGATTCTATGGTTGTGGCGGCTTTTGCTTGGAAGGATGATTGATTGCAACAGGTGCTTTGGAGCGGGTGTGTGACAGCATTGGCCGTCGCCGGGCTGGCGACGTGGGGAGATCGACGGCGCGCAAGTCGCATAAACCCGGATGCCGTAGGGTTCATGCCGTGGCCGCTGATCCTCGTGATCGCGATGATCGTGGCCGCAGTCTGTGCTGCCTTTGCATTGAAGGTTGGATAGAGCGCTTGCGCATTCTTGGAGCCATTATTGCCGGCGGGCAGGCGCGCCGCTTTGGTGCAGACAAGGCCGCAGCACTGCTTGGCGGCAGATCCCTGTTGGACCATGTCGCCGATGCATTGCGCCCGCAGGTTGAAGCCTTGATCGTGGTTGGGCGCGATTGGCCGGGCCTGGACGCCGTCGCCGATCGGCCTCCCGGAGCGCTTGGCCCTCTGGCCGGCCTGAATGCGGCGCTTCATCATGCCAGGATACGCCGACTGGACGGCGTATTGAGCGCGGGATGCGACACACTCCCTGTCCCGACTGATCTGGCCGCACGGCTTGTCGGAGCCCGGCCAGCTTACCTCGAAGGGCATTTTTTGCTCGGATGGTGGCCGACCAGCCTTGCCAGCTTGATCGAAATGCATCTCGGGGAGGATAATGACCGGTCCCTGCGCGGCTGGATCGCGCGATGCTCCGCGCGGGCCATTCCCCCGACAGCCGCCCTCTACAATCTCAATACGCCAGCGGATCTAGCAACATATGAACGGATTAACGCTTCTTAATCTCGCATCGCTAAACCTGATATGCTGCTCATGAGGTGCGTGTGACCCAAGTCCTGATCACAATCGATACGGAGCTTTCAGCCTTGCTCCACCAACGTGGAGCGACCGCGGATGCCAATCTGGCATCGTCCGTGATGGGACAGGCTGGCAGCAGCGTGGTGGGTATCGGCTGGCAGATGGATTGCCTTGATCGACACGGATTGAAGGGCGTGTACTTCGTCGATCCGATGCCGGGCCTTGTCTTCGGTCCGGATATCATCCGGCGCATGATCGAGCCCATCCTGACGCGCGGCCATGAGGTGCAACTCCACATTCACACCGAATGGCTGGAATGGGCCATGCAATCTCCAGTCGGAGGTCGTCGCGGGGGCAACATTGGCGATTTCTCGCACGTGGACCAGCTCACCTTGCTTGAATGGAGCCGAGACGCCCTGGAAGAAGCTGGCGCACCAAGGCCCATTGCCTTTCGTGCCGGAAATTATGGCGCAAATGATGAAACCCTAGAAGCGCTGGCGACACTCGGGATCATCTGGGATGCCAGTTACAACGCCCATTTTCGCAACGGACCCTGCCAGATCGGAATCGGACCCGATCAGGTTGATCCCGTGCGGCGTCTTGGCGTCACGGAAATACCGGTTGCAGCGATCTGTGATCGGCCAGGGTCCATTCGGCCCGCCCAGATTTGTGCCCTCTCGTCACGGGAAATGCGGCAGGGGCTGTGCCATGCCGTTGAAACAGGTCGGCCCGTATATTCGATTGTCACCCATAGTTTCGAAATGCTTTCGCGCGACAGGCGGCGGCCCAATCGTGCTGTGATGCGCCGATTCGAGGCGATGTGCGACACCGTCGCTCGACATAGCGGGCTTGAAACTGCCGGCTTTGCAGACCTCGATCCAGGCATTGCGCAAGATGAACGGGTTCCGGGTACGCGACTTGGGCCCGACCGCACGCGGACGCTTGGTCGAATGATCCAGCAAGCGCTTGCAACCTGGGTCTATGACCGTCAGTTCTTCCCTGCATGAAACCACCTCCGGCCCTGATCCTTGGTGTCGACACCCCAATCGGCCTGACGGTCATTCGTGAACTGGGGCGCCATGGGGTGCCCGTCCACGGCATCGGTCGGAACCACGACGCCGTGGGGCGTACATCGCGGTTTCTGACCGGCTTTTCACTCCGCCCCGAGGGCAGCGCGCTTGCCGAATGGCTGCCGGAGCGGATCTTCCATACCGGTGCCCGCGCCTTGTTTGCGATCAGCGAGAATGACCTTGTCGCGTTGGCAGCACTTCCGGATGAAATCGAAGGATGCCAAATCCTCACGCCTCGAAAGCCACAACTCGATCTTGTGCTCGACAAAGGACGAACCCTTGCGCTTGCTGCAGGTTGCGGCATCGATGTTCCAGAAAGCTGGCAACCGGTCGCGGGCGAAAATTTCGTCCACTATGTGGAAACGCTCACCTTTCCGGTTGTCGCCAAATGGGCAGACCCGCTTGCCATGATCGATATCCTGACACGGCATGGCCTCCCGCTGATCAAGGCTGAGCATGCCGCAACACAAGACGCCCTGCTCGCCTTGCTCGATCGCTATACGCCGTTGCGGGAATGGCCCATCGTCCAGCCCTTTTGCCCGGGTTTTGGTTTGGGGCAGATGCTGCATATGGCGGGCAACACGGCAAGCCTGGCCTTCCAGCACAAGCGGATTCACGAATGGCCTCCCGAAGGCGGGGTATCAACTCTTTGCGAGTCCTTGCTGCTTGATCGCCACGTCCAGCAGATGGCGAAGTCCGAAGGACTGTTAAGGGCCATCGGTTGGACAGGGCCAGCCATGGTTGAGTATCGTCACGATCCACAAACCGGGAAATATTGGCTGATGGAGGTCAATGGCCGCTTCTGGGGGAGTCTACCGCTGGCTTATCATTGCGGGGCCGAGTTCGCCTGGGAGCAGTATCGACACTCGATCCTGGGCGAAACGGAGAATGTGCCAAAGGCGCTTGTGCAACGCCGCGCCCGTTTCATGATTCCCGAAACGCGCCGCTTGTTCCATATCCTGTTCGGCCGCAAACCGATCGCGAATTTTCGTCGAAACCGCATCGCTGACCTCATCAGCTATTTTGGAGGATTCTTCGATCCCCGCATGCGCTATTTCATATTCTCACTCGATGACGCGGGACCTTTTTTCCACGATCTTGGCGGCGTCATTCGCAAGTTCTTGCGCCGGGAAACGCCGAACGAAGATTGACGACGGCAGATTCGATGCGTTTGAGACACGTGCCCAGATAGACGTCATCAAGTCCAAACGGATCGTGCAGGTGAGGCGTTCGCGGATGGGCATAAAGGCCTAGCAAGGTGCGAGGCCGAACGGCAAAGCCGGGCATGGCGGCGATGCGCCGAAGCTGTCTTGCTTCCATTGCCAGCAACAGGTCTCCCGGCTCGGGAGTATAGTCTTCGATGCGCGCAGTGCTGTGCCCTGAAAGATTGACGCCCAATGCTTTTGCCGCCTCGACCACGGGGGGGTGCGCGCCAAGCCCGCTGCTCGTGGAAAGCCCGAACGATACCGCGTTCAGGCCATGGTCACGCGCCAGCCAGTCAGCAAAGGCGCTGCGGCAGATGTTGCCATGGCAGACAAAGACCAGTCTTCGGATTGATGAAGGATCGGCGTCGACGATCCCCGCCTGCTTCAATGCAACTTCCGCATGCGACAAGACCAATCGCACCATCCCGCGCGCTGTGCCGAAGCGGCGGACGACAGCACTGCTCAAATCCGCACAGCCTTGGCCACGGCATCCAGGACGCCATTGACGAATTTCTTTTCCTTGGGCGGGAAAAAGGCATGGGCAACATCGAGATACTCGCTGATCACACTGCCGGTGGGAATATCCGGCCGGGCGAGCAACTCATAGGCACCCGCACGCAAGATCTGGCGCAGCGAGCGGTCAAGCCGGTCCAGCGTCCACCCTTGACCGAGATTCGAAGAAATGACCGTGTCAATTTCCACGCGCCTCGCGTCGACGCCTGTCACGACATCGTTGAAGAAATCGACCTCGGCTTCGGCATAGGTCGCATCCTCGATTGTCGCACCCAGCCTATGCTGGTGGAATTCATGCAACAGACGGGCGATGGGCGTATTCTCCATCTCGAGCTGGTAGAGTGCCTGCACGGCAGCCAGGCGTGCGACCGAGCGAGACCGGGCGCGACTCATGCCAAATCCCCCCCATTCAGTCGCTCCAGGATCGAATCGGCATGGGCGGGCAGCCCTTCCGCCCGCGCAAGGACTATGGCTGAGGGGCCGATGGCACGGATGCTTTTGGCATCGCAGGCCAGAAAACTGGTTCGTTTCATGAAATCGAGCACTGACAATCCTGATGAAAAACGGGCACGCCGCCCGGTCGGGAGGACGTGGTTGGGTCCGCCGACATAATCGCCCACGGCTTCCGGCGTATGGCGGCCAAGAAAGATCGATCCGGCATGGCGGACCGCCGCGAACAACGGCTCCGGATTGGCGACGGCCAATTCAAGATGTTCGGGCGCGAGGGCATCGACCAGCGGCGCTGCATCGTCCAGTTCGCCGACAAGGATCACAACGCCATGCGCTTCCCAACTCGCGCGGGCTGTTTCCGCAGTGGCCAGTACGGCCAGTTTTGCGACGATGGACGCTTCCACGCGATCGGCGAATCCCGCATCATCGGTGATCAGGATGGACTGGCTGGTGGGATCATGTTCGGCCTGGCTGAGCAGATCGGCTGCAATCCAGTCGGGATTATTCTCGCCGTCGGCGACGACGAGGATCTCGGACGGTCCTGCAATCATGTCGATCCCGACCACGCCAAAGACTTGTCTCTTTGCTTCCGCAACCCAGGCATTGCCGGGACCGGTGACAACATCGACCGGTGCGATCGTTTTGGTGCCATAGGCAAGTGCGGCGACAGCCTGTGCCCCGCCAATCCGCCAAACCTCATCGACCCCGGCAAGCGCGGCTGCGGCGAACACGAGCGGATTGATATGGCCGTCAGGCGTCGGTGTCACCATGACCAGCCGTCCGACCCCCGCTACCTTTGCAGGAATCGCGTTCATCAACACCGATGAGGGATAGGATGCTCGTCCGCCGGGAACATAAATCCCCGCCGCGTCGACCGCGCGCCAGCGCGCGCCGGACCGGACACCCGCTTGGTCGATAGCGTCGCTATCATTTGGACGCTGCCCTTCATGATACGCACGGATGCGGGTCGCGGCGAGTTCCAAAGCCTGCCTCAGTTCCGGTTCCAGAGCATCGAGGGCCGCACGGCATTCGGAAAGCTGGATCCGGCAGCCGACCTCCCCAAGATCGAAGCGATCGAATTTCGCCGTCAGGTCGAATAGCGCTGCGTCCCCGCGCGCCCGAACATCGGCAATAATCGCGGCGACATCGCGCGAAACATCCTGCCCTGCCTCACGTCGATCATTGACGAGCGCGGCAAAACGGCTGGTAAAATCCAGAGACCGCGCATCAAGCCGAACCACGGACGGCCTTTCGAAAACGATCGACGATCTTGCCGACTTCCGCATTGGTCTTGAACGCAGCGCGGTTGACGATCAGCCGCGCCGATACCTGGGAAATGACTTCAACTTCGACGAGACCGTTATCTTTCAGCGTCCGACCCGACGAGACAAGGTCGACTATCCGGCTCGAAAGACCAAGCATCGGAGCCAATTCCATCGCGCCATTGAGTTTGACGCATTCGGCCTGGACCCCGCGCGCTTCGAAATGGCGGCGGGTGAGATTGGGATATTTGGTCGCAACACGGACATGGCTCCAGCGGCGCGGATCATCGGACGCAGCAAGATCGGCAGGTTCCGCCACCGAGATCCTGCAATGGCCGATATCGAGATCCACCGGCGCGTAGAGTTCGGAATAACCAAACTCCTCAATCACATCTGACCCAACAATCCCCAGCTGTGCCGCGCCGTGCGCAACAAAGGTCGCAACATCAAAGGCGCGTACACGGATCAGGCTGACGTCCGGCCTGTTCGTTGTGAAACGAAGTGCGCGGCTAGCGTCATCGGAAAAGGCGGCCTCGGGTTCAATCCCCGCTGCTGCAAGAAGCGGCAGGGCTTCGTTGAGCAGGCGTCCTTTCGGGACAGCAAGGATGATCGGTTGAGCCATGATGGCGCGGGCTTTACTTGTGCGCTGCAATAAGGGCAAGTTGTGGGCCATGACTCGATCCAGAGAAGAGACGATTCGGGCGGCATTTCGCACCCAGGCCGATTTTTGCCGAGCCTCCAAATCCCCACTCACCGCTGATGTCTGCCTCGCGTTAAGTGACACACTTGATCGGACGACACGAACTGGCACGGCCATACTCGATTGGCCGGGTGATCCGATGGCGGACGCATTGATGATGCGCATCACCGGCGGATTGAATGCTCTGGCCCGGTCCGGAGACGATGCGGCTCTGTCGGCGATCTATCAAACCCGTTCGGGAAACATCGCAGGCGAAATCAGCCGCGTGATCCGGCAATGGGATGAGCGCCTCTTGCCCTGGCTCGATGGGCCACCCCAAACTAACGAAGTGGCCCGTTCGGGAATGTTGTATCCTGGCATCATGGCTGTGACGCGTCGGTTCGGTCCCGATATCGAACTGCTCGAACTCGGATCGAGCGCGGGGCTGAATCTCAATCTCGACAGGTTTGGCTACGATCTGGGCGGAGTAAAGGCCGGTGATCCCGCGTCGCCCCTTCAACTCGCGCCCGACTGGGAAGGGCCGCCGCCCATATTTGCGCCAGTCAATGTCGTATCACGGCGGGGGATCGACCAGAACCCGCTTGACCCCTCTCAACCCGAAGTTGCGGAGCGTTTGCTGGCCTTTGTCTGGCCGGATCAGGATTTGCGACTCGCACGGATCGAAGCCGCATTGGCGCTGGCCCGGCAGTTCCCGCCCCATATCGAACGCGGCGATGCGGCCGAATGGATCGAGGCTCAGCTTGACACGCCGCAAGCCGAAGGCGTGACGCGCATCGTTTTTCACAGCATCGTTCTCCAGTACCTCTCAACCGAGGGGCGTGGACGTGTAGGTGCAGCATTGGCACGAGCCGGAGCCCGCGCGACTGAACACCGCCCGCTCGCCTGGGTGAGTATGGAGTTTTATGCGCAAACCCCAATGAGTGAACTACGCGTGACGACCTGGCCGGATGGAAAAACCGAAACGCTGGCCGATTGCCATCCGCATGGTGCCGCGATTCGTTGGCGGGGCTGAAGCGCAGGATTTTTCGCGCTCAAAAACCACCCCCGTTATCCTCGTTATCCACAGGCCACAGCATGCAGATTCCGCTGGCCCGACTCAGAAGATCATGAGAACGTCCAGTTGTAGCCAAGGGAAGGCTCTGACGGCAACTGACGAAATCTCCCCGGCAACACTCTGGTGAAACGCACTGAACGAAGCCGCAAGGCGGAATGAGGAAACGACGCTGGAAGGGTAAGGAAGGGAAGGACGCGAAGCCAAGGGGCAACCCGAAGTGGATGCAGAGATCCGGAACAAGCCCGCAGCAGGATTGGACCCCTCGGGGAAAGGCCTGTTGATGTCAGGACAGGTAAGGATGGTCGCAAGATCGGAGATGCAGTGTTCGACATAGTGGCGGCTGGTGGCAACATCAGCCGCCATTTCTGTCTTTGCAGTGCCGGGGCCTGCCTCTCCCTAACCCACCAGGTGCGCGATATCGATAGGACGATTGCCGTGGCGCAATTCTACCGTGACTGTCGGTTCCGCTGTTCCTGCGCGCCCGATCGGGCTTCCCTGAAGGACAGTATCTCCCACCGCAACATCGAGCGTCGCAAGACTGGTGATGAGTGTGGTCCAACCGGCGCCATGATCGATGATCACGATCCTGCCAAAACTGCGATAGGGGCCGGCATAGACGATCCGGCCATCATTGGGCGCAATAACCTGCGCGGACGGACGGGTCGCGATTGTCAGGCCACGCGCGCGCACACCCGAGCCAGAAACCTCACCCAATCCCGACACGATGCGTCCGGAAACGGGCAGACGATAGGCCAGGCGATTATTCTGCGCCTTTCCGGTTTCGACAGGAAGAGCGCGCGGTGCGCCCGGCAATTGCGGGCGAAGGATCGGACCGGGCAGTGTTTCAAGCTGCTGCCGCAGCTGGGCAGCCTCACCCAATTGTCCGATCAGATCGACAATATCGCGCGCCTTTTCCCCCATCGCTATGGCACGGTCTTGCTCAATCATCGCACTTGAGGTGAGGCGCTGGGCGACGCGACGATGTTCGCTGGCCGCGCGGACGAGTGCGGCGCGCTGGCTCCCAAGCCTTTCCTTGCTGGCCGCGAGCGCGCCCACTGCCCGATCGGCATCCTCACGCAGGCGTCTTCCTGCTTCGATATCATCGCGCAACGCTGCGGTTCGCATCTGCAAGACCGGGAGAATTGACGCCAACACAGCACGGGTATGGACGAGGTCCAAGGTCGAACCAGGCTGGACCAGCGCGAGTGCAGGCGGGCGGCGGGCCATCATCTGAAGCGCGGCCAAAAGCCGGACCGCTGGCTCCTGCTTTGCCGCAAGGCGCGCGCGTTGAACGGCCCTGAGCGTCTCGATGAGCCGGATCCGGACTTCACCGGCCGCGATGTCAGCCTCTGCAGATTGAATGCGCGATGCAATCGCGGCGGATTGGGCCAAGGCCTTTTCGCTCTGGTCCTGCGCGACCGCAGCTTTGGCCTCCAGACCATCGGCGCGCGCGTTGGCCGTAGCCGACTGGGCTTTGGCATTGCTCAGCGCGCGGCGCTCGTCATCAAGCGATTGGGCCTGTGCGACCGATCCCAGAAGCGCCATGCCAACAAGGATGCATACAGCAGCACCCGGCCTTTGGGCCAAGGCCCTACTTATTTTCGCTGTCGAGTTTCCCGAATTTTGTTTCAAATTCCGCAATCGCCCCTTTGGCAAGAAACCCTGCCTGCTCGATCCAGCTATCACGTTCGATCCGACCTTTGAAAGCACCAAGATGTTCATCGACCTTCGCGACGTCTTCCGCGCTCCATGCCGCAATCTGGTCAAAGCGCGCAATGCCGAGCCCGCCGAGCAGGGTGTTGAGCTTCGGACCAACGCCTTTGAGCTGCAACAGGCTGTCCGGCGCGCCCACAGCGCCCGGCACACCGATAGCGGTAAGGGGCGCTGTTTTGGGCGCTGCGACCGGTTTCGGGGCCGCCTTTTTGGGAACGGCGGCTTTTTTGGCGATTGGTTTTTCCGCCACAGGCTTCTTTGCGGCAGGTGCTTTGGGCGTGGCCGCAGCGCGTTTCGGCGCAACCTTTGTAACGACCTTGGCTACCGGTTCGGGGGTGAGCTTCACGACCGGCTCGGGGACGGTCAAAGGCGCGGGTATAACCGGCACCCGATCCTCAACCTTAGCAGGAGGGACGTCACCAGGCATGCGGCTACGCGACCAAGCCCACAGCCCGCCCAGGATAATGATGCCGACGATAACGGCGAAAATTACGATACTGTTTGTCGACGCCACCAGATCTTCTCCCACACTTGCAACACGATGAGCGGGGACACTAGCGGCAGCCGAGGCCAAGTCCAGTGCGCGTTATTCGCTTTTTGTTGCCACCTGTCGGCTGTCGGCGAGGCTCGTGAGTTTAAGGAACTCCTCGCGCAGGTAACCGCGCTGCTCTCCCGCCAGTCGCCGGATATCCGCGTAGGTGAAGCTGCCCAGATATTTGTCGCCCCGCAGCTTCTGCCCGAACGCGGCAACCGCACTCGCAAAGGCCATATCGCCGCGCGGTGCCTGCGCCTTGGCTATCAACGACGCGGGAACCGCGCGCGCGATCAGCATCGAGCTCTCGCCATCGGGCAGCTTGTAGCGCAGCTTGAGCCAGGCAAGATCGCCTTGATGGGCTGACTGTTCTGCGGTCAGGCGATTGTCCTCAAAATGGCGGACCGGCAACCAGCCTTTGCTATTGGCGGGCACGACTTCATAAAGCGCCGTGACTTGGTGGCCCGAACCGATATCGCCGGCATCAACCTTGTCATTGTCGAAATCCTCTTCGGCGAGCGCGCGATTTTCATAACCGATCAAGCGGTATTCCCTGACCAGCGCCGGATTGAACTCGATCTGGATCTTGACGTCCTTGGCGATCGTGAAAAGCGTGGCTGCCATCTCCTCATCAAGCACTTTCTGCGCCTCCATTGCGGAATCGATATAGGCATAGTTGCCATTGCCGATATCGGCGACGTGTTCCATCATCGCTTCGTTATAATTTCCCTGACCAAAGCCAAGCGTGGTGAGCGTGATGCCGGCTTCTCGGTTCTTCTTGACGATCGCTTCGATTCCTTCATCCGACGAGATGCCAACATTGAAATCGCCATCGGTTGCCATGATGACCCGATTGACGCCACCTTTGATGAAGTTGGAACGCGCAGTCGCATACGCGAGCTCCATCCCCTGTCCGCCCGCAGTAGAGCCGCCGGCCTGCAGGCAATCGAGCGCAGCCTTCACGTATTGGGGATTGTTGGTCGGCTCCAGAACGATTCCGGCCGCGCCTGCATAGACCACAATTGAAACCCGATCACGCGGGCTCAGGCGATCGGCGAGCATCGAAAGCGCGCTCTTCACCAGCGGCAGCTTGTCCTGGCTGAACATCGAACCGGACACATCGACAAGGAAGACCAGATTCGCCGCCGGGCGTTCCGAACGCGGAAGATCATAGCCCTTGATGCCAATACGAAGCAGCCGGCTGTCGGGATTCCATGGCGTTACCGCCATGTCGGTCGTTACGCTGAATGGCCGGCTACGATCGGCCGGAACGGGATAATCGTAACGAAAATAGTTGAGCATTTCCTCAGTCCGGACAGCCGCCTCCGGCGGAGTTTGGCCCTGGGTCAGGAAGCGTCTTACATTGGCGTAGGA
>JANLST010000095.1:0-3737 GCA_031362505.1 Sphingomonadales bacterium | reverse complement strand
TGCGAAGGTCAGTACGCTTCAGCTGGCCGATGTTGAGGCCGACCACCCGGCCCATCTGTTCGGCGGCCGTCACAATACATTCCGGGGCAACGCCCTTGAGCGCAAGAGTTTCTTCCAGCACGGTGAGCGCATCGGATGTGTTGAGATCGGAGGAAACCGATGCTTCGAATCGAGTAACCAGGGCATTGGTCACGCGCTCATGTTCCCAGCTGTCTCCGGGTGTATTGCGCCCCTCGGTCAGCTTCTCATTCCATTTCGCATAAGCCATCACCATCCGCTTCAGGCGCGTGAGTGCTGCCTGCAGCCCCTCCCAGCTAAACTCCAACTCGCTCCGATAATGCGCCTGAAGGCACATCAGGCGGTAGGCGAGGGGGTGGAAGCCCCTGTCGATCAGCAATTGCAGGCGCAGGAATTCGCCTGATGACTTACTCATCTTGCCACTGCGTTCGACCAGGAAATTATTGTGCATCCAGATCCGCGCGCCGCTATCCGCGCAGCCCTCATGCGCCTGGTTTTGCGCGATCTCATTGGGGTGGTGGATCTCGCGATGGTCAATGCCGCCAGTGTGGATGTCGAATGGCATCCCGAGCAGCGCCTTTGACATCACCGAACATTCCAGATGCCAGCCCGGCGCACCGCGACCCCAAGGGCTGTCCCATTCCATTTGTCGCGTTTCGCCAGACGGCGTCTTGCGCCAGATCGCGAAATCGGCCTTGTTGCGCTTGCCGTCAACTTCGTCGATCCGGCCTTCCCCATCATCTGTCACGGCGCGGGCGAGGCGGCCATATTCGGGGACGGTAGAGATATCGAAATAGAGGCCGCTGTCGAGCTCATAGCAATGCTTTTCGGCAATCGCCTTGCCCCATTCGATCATGGCGTCGACATATTCCGTCGCCCTCGGGTGCGCGGGTTTGCGGATGTTGAGCCGCGCCAGATCGCGTTCGAAATCTTCCTGATAAAAGGCTGCGACATCCCATGCGCTCTTGCCCAAATTGGCGGCCATTTTCTCCATCTTGTCTTCGCCTTCATCGGCGTCGGAGGTCAGATGACCGACATCGGTGATGTTGATGACATGGGTGAGCTTATAGCCCTTGTAACTCAGCACCCGCCCCAAAGTGTCGGCGAAGACATAGGCGCGCATGTTGCCGATATGCTGATAATTATACACCGTCGGCCCGCAGCTGTAGACCCGCGCTTCGCTGGGATGAACTGGAACAAATGGCTCCAGCTTCCGGGTCAAGCTGCTGAACAGCATCAGGGGCGGGGAATTCTCCATCCGCGCCCCTTCCAATGGTTCGGCCCTGACGTCAACCGGCGGGAGCATCCTCAGCCGACGGCACGGCGACGGTTTCGATCAAAAGGTCAAGCTGCGCATTGCACCCTGCCTTGATCAGTGCTGCAGCCGTTCCTTCCAGCCCTTGAGGGTTCGGTCCCAACGTCGCGAAGCGAAGGTTGACCGGGTTTGCCAGGCCATCTCCGGATACGCGAAACTGGGAACCGTTGGTAATAGGCAGGTCCACGGTGGGCCATGCCTTCACCGTCTGGCCGGGGCGCAGTGGCAATGGAACGGCTTTGCCATCCGAAACGCGAGTCAGTGTAATACTGGCCGCAAGTTCCCGCGGTGGAGTCCAGAGCGAGACGGACTCAGTGCCTGCCACACAGACCGTGCCAGACTTGCTTGAGTCAATCATCCAGACATTGGGCGGGCGTGAAACCTCTGTCCCTGTACCACGCACAGCACCGGTCCTGACCTGACGCGTGCCGGTGTTGCGCAGGAGCGCACCGATCGATGAATCGGTTTGCGTGCTTGCTGTCGTTGCAAACACACCCGGCCCTTTCAGGACCCTGGTGCCGCGGCCATCAAGGATCGTCACCGAGTCCCCGGATTTCAATGCAACCTTGCTGTTGTCCGGGATTGATTTTCCGGGAGGGTATGCCTTGGCTGATGGTCCAGCGGATTTTACAACAATTGTTTCGGCCATCGCACTGCCGGCAATCACCAGCACAAGTGCTGCGGCACAGCGGGCAATTACTTTGTTAGTCCAGGACAAAATAGCCTCCTTCTTCTTGGTGGGCCAATCGATAGACGAAATTGGCCAACGCCGTATCATTGGGAGTCTCGGCCGATTTCCTGGCGAGAGCTGTGATGGCAGACACATCCCCCGAAAATGCCTTTTGTGCAAGATTGTTGAACGCCACACGCTCATCATGCGACTGATCGGGTCTTGGCTCCATGACGTCAATCGGCGTTGCGCGCCCACGCAATACGATGCGACCGAGCGAACGAAACCAGTCGAGTCCCGAGAGTTCGGCAGCCTCCCGGCTGACCAGAACATTGGATTTCAGCTGCTTGTTGGCCGATTCAAGGCGCGAAGCCGTGTTCATGGAATCGCCAAGAGCGGTGTATTGAATGCGGCCCTCGCCTCCAAAATTGCCCACAATCGCATCCCCATGATGAAGACCGACACGCGTCTTGCCGATCGCAGGCACGCCATCCGGGACCGATTTCCGGAATTCCTCTCCAGCCTGATACATCGCCCAGGCCGCTTTCGCCGCCCGTTCGCCATCATCGGGCCGGCTGATTGGCGCGCCCCAAAAGGCAACAACAGCATCGCCCACAAACTTGTCGATCGTGCCACCATGTTCGAGGACCACGTCGCTCAGCATTTCAAGATAGCGGTTGAGCAACGTGGCAACCATTTCCGGTTCTATGGCGTGGCTCAGTTTGGTGAAGCCTTCGAGGTCGGTGAAGACGACAAAGATTTCACGCTTTTCGCCATGCAGGGCGAGGCTGTCGGGATTGCGCAGAATCTCGGCGGCGATGTCTCGCGGGAGATATTTTCCAAGCGCGTTCTGGGCAAATTTTCGCTGCTCCGATCCGACAGCGCGTGCCGCTGTTCCAACTGATGCAAAGGCAAGAAACCAGCCGACCCCCCAACCAAAGGCGGGTAACCCCTGTGTATCGACTCCGCGCGCCTGCAGCCAGTACGGCACAAACGCGATAGTGCCAAATTGAATCAAAACGATGAAGGCGACAGCCAAAGGGCGGCCATTCCAGACGGCCGTCGATGCCGCGGCAAAAATTACAGCAATTGCGGCAAGCCACTTGACCCAGCTTGGCGGAGGCTGGGCCAAATGCCCGTCAAGTTCCTGGGCGAGCATATGCGCCAAAGTCTCGATGCCCCATGTCGACTTGCCAGTCAGCTTGCTCAGCGGTGTCTCGAAGATATCGATATCCTGGATATGGCCGCCGATCAGGACATATTTTCCTTCAATCTGTTTTCGGAAGAGTTCGGCGGCTTCGGGATTCTCGAACAGGGCGTCCTGGGTAAATGTGTCGATCGGAATGCTGGCAAAAACCGGACGCTCGTTGAATGCCGGCAAACGGTAAAGGATGCTGCGGTCATAGCCTTCAAAATCGGCCTTTCTTGAGGGTTCAAGCGCAATCGGCATCAGGTCAGGCAGACCTTTTTTCACCTTCGGCCAGCTCCGCAAGACGTTGTCATCGTCGGTCTGGATCATGATGCTGGCCGGCCGTACATTGCCCACCGCAATCTGTTTCTGGAAATTTTCGAGAAACTCCTGTTGCCACAGCATGATCTTGTCTTCCGCTGTACTGGCGGAGGCAAACGCAAGAAAGGTCGGCGTCTTCACGTCCTGAAACGCCTTGATAATGACTGGATCCTCCGGCTGCGCCTGATCTATCAGGATATCGATCCCGATCGCTTTTGGCTTGA
>JANLST010000052.1:0-6430 GCA_031362505.1 Sphingomonadales bacterium | reverse complement strand
TCCTGGTTCGGTACGCCGGGGCAAACCGGACCGGCGTCTTCGACCTGGATTACAGGAAGAGCGGTCGGGAAAACATGGGCAGCGTGGCTTGGGTCGGTAATCCGCGCCACGGGTCCTCGCCAAACAGCCTCAATCGAGCGCGAGTCGCCCACGGCAAAAAAAGGGTGCAGTCCCGCAACATCGCGTGCCATCCAGGCCTTTGCTGTGACTTCGGGTCCTATCCCCGACGGATCGCCAAGTGCGACTGCCAGTGGCGCTATCGTCTCAGCGATAGTCAATCACCGCGTCCCGCCTCAGATCACGGAGATAGCGTTGTGCGCGACGGCCCACGCGCTCTTCTTCGAGTTGTGCCATGATCTGTTCAAAGGATGGGTCGCTGGCAGCCTGAGGGTCGTCGCGTCCACACAGGACGAGGACCCGGACACCTTCTTTTTGTGAGCCGAAAGGCGGAGTGGCCTGGCCAATTTGCAGATTCAGGAGCATGTCCTGCAGCGGCATGGGAAGATCACGTACGCGGACTTGATCATTGTCTACGACATCGGCGCCAATCTGGGCTGCGACTTCATCGACCTTACCGCATCCACCCATATTTTGGGTTGCTTGCGCAAATGCTGTTGCCTTTGCCTGCGCCTCGGCAGCGGCCATTCCGGCAGGAAAATTCAGGCCCATCTGGCGCAACGCCAGAAGGGCATCACGCGGATCAGCCATAAGAACCTTGCGCGAATCAGTAAGGAAGATAATCGAAAAACCACCTGGAACCTGGATGGGGCCGGCAATCTGGCCGATCTGGATTTCCTGCACTGCCTTCGACAATTCGTCGGGCAATTGGGCGGCACGAACCCAGCCTAGATCGCCGCCTTGAACGGCGGTCGATGCTTCGGAGAACTGGCGGGCATAGGCTTGGAAAGAGCCGCCTTGACGGACCTGATCGATGATCTTGCGACCGTTCGCGAAGATTTCCTCGGAATTCTCGGGTGTGGCGGATAGAAATATTTCTCCGACGCGAAATTCACTTGTGCCGCGCGCAGCCTTGAGCCGATCGATGATGCCATTCACTTCGGCATCGCTGATGTTCACCTCGACCTTGCGGCGGAGCAGGCGGCTCCAAGCTGCTTCGGCTTCTATCTGTCGGCGGATCGAGCGATCTGATGACCCGACTTCGCGCAGATAGGCAGACATCTTTTCCGGCGTGCGTTTGAAGTTCTGCGACACACGTGCGTAGGTCCGATCAACATCCTGGTCCGTTACTTCAATCTTGTTGGCCTTGGCTTCCTGGATCTGGAGAACCTCATCAATCAGGTTTCGCAAAACCTGGACGCGCAGCCTGTCACGCTCTTCATCCGGGACTTTTCCGCCGTTGGCGAGGACGATCAGCGACAGGCGCTGTTCAATATCAGTGCCAGTAATAATCTCACCGTTCACGATCGCCGTTGCCTTGCGAAGCGTCGGTTCGACCTTGCCAAACGTCGTAAAAGTCGAGGGCAAGTTGAGGTTGGTCGACGGCACCGCGCCGTCATCGCCGACGGTTTGGGCAGTGACAATGGAGGATGTCGTGACAGCAATTGCAAGCAGGAGGCTGCGGCGAACAAATGGGATCATCGTGGAGTAAGCCCTGACATATCAATCTGGTCGAGCGGTCCGATAGCATTGAATGGCTGAACGGATGCTGACACCCCTGTTTTATGGAATGCCGCGTTTAGCGACCAAGATTGCGTAAGGATAGCGTCAATTGATAGGTGTTCCCTCGTCGTGCATCACCTGAGGGATCATAATCGCGTCGCCACGTCACGCCGATCCGCAGGCAGTCGTCCTCATATGCAATGCCAAGTCGATGGCGGATGGGTTTAAATCCGTCTGACAGTGATAGAAGGTCTTCGTTCTTGTCCGTCAGATCGACAATGGCGGAACCAAAAATTGACCAGTAGCGAGCAAACTGGATGCGCCCGCCAAGCCGCACTTCCTCACGATCCCTCAAGTCTTCAATTGCAGGGTCCACGTCTCGGTTGAGCCTCAAATACCCGATAACGGCATAGGTCTTGTCGGTCCCGATGGTTGCATCAATTTCGTTCCGTCGCACCGCCAGATTGTCTTTGTCGAGCCGGTACCGATGCGTCAGGCTCACCAGTCGCTTGAATTTGACGGTCGTGCGTCCGACGATGTCTGACGTCCTGTTTGTCAATCCAGTCCCATTGGGAAAGATCACCGGCTCGGTGGACAATCGATAGCTTTGACCAATATTGGCCTGGAGCGAGAAGCCCGCAAGGTCCAGCGCCCAATCCGCACCGTATGTTACCCGGGCGCCGTCCTCAAACCTGTCATATCCGGGGAACCGGTTTAGTGAAAAGAGGTTGCTATCCTCAAGGTCGACCGAGCGCGCATCCTCGTTGGGCAGTGACAGGTTCGGAACGTTGGGTGATGCGACGATCTGCAATCGCGGAGTTAACCGCTGGGTTCCGCCAAAGGCCGGCCCGACAAATGGCCAGCGAATCTCGGCTGCGACAGCGCCGATAAACCGGCTGTGCCAACCATTGCTCCCGCGATAACTCGTTGTAGGGGTTCGGTCGACTTCGTCAGTATGATACACGTCACCGCGTGCGAAACCTGTAAGCTGGACTTCCTGTCCCCAGTTGGTGAGTCTCCGCAAATCCCACCGCGCACTTGCAAAACTGCGCTGGGTATCCTGCCCGGCCGTGCGGTCAAGCGCGAGGCTATTGAGCTGGACTTCAAACTTCCCCCCGGCGAACGGGTCGTCGAATCGCTTTCGATAGTCGATGAGGGGCAGGGCAATTGGAACCTGCCCCTGTCGATCACCGGCCCGCAATGTCTGGAAACCCCAACCCGAAACGGAAAAATAGCTGGTGCGCGTCAACCTTTGCAGATCGATCGTTGAACGCAACCGATCATCGCGCGAAATATCATAACGCCGGAGAAAAGTGCGGTCAGTGACGTAGCGAACAGAGCCAGAAACGCTCCATCGCTTGTCGATCTGAAATCGACCATTTGCATCGAGGTAGCCGCGAAACTCTCGCGACGATGTGCTGGCCCCGGCCGTATTTGCGATTCGGTTGCTATACGTTGCGAAGCCACCGACTTGATAGGCGCCATTGTGCGTAAGCGTCCGGTAGTTCCCCTCTAGGGCCGGCAATGCATTGGTATAAAGATGGGGCGTCAGAGTTAAATCGCGGTTGCGGGCGATCTTGAAAAAAATGGGAGCTGATATTTCAAAACCATTGTTTTTCGAGTATTTTATGTCGGGCACGAGGAGCCCCGAACCGCCGCGATTGTCGGCCGGGTGTGAAAGCCCGGGGAGCGCGAGGATCGGTAGCCCGAAAATCTCCAGTCGGGCGTCCTTGTAACGGATCCGGTTCTTTACCGGATCGTGCACGACGCGAGCGGCGGTGATCTTCCAGGATGGATTCTTTGGGCAGCCGTTCGAGTCTTCAACGGCGCAGGGGCTATAGACAGCGCGATCAAGCGTGCTGATGCCGTTTCGCCGAGCGCCATGATTTGCTGCCAGTCGGCCCCCGTCCGTCAATACGATCAGCAGATTTTCGACAACTCCGTCCTTGAGCGTTTCAGTCAGCTCGATCGAGTCGCCATAGGCAATGTCGCCGCCCGGACTGGTTACCGACACACTCCCGGTCGCCAAGACACGGCCCGATTTTCGATTCCACGAAATCTGGTCTGCCCGCACGCGATTGCCTTCGCGCGTCATGACGACTTCGCCCTTGGCCGTGACGATATCGTCGTCATTATCATACTCGATCGCGTTGGCCGCGAAAACTACCTCGTCATTGTCCGTGCTCACTGACGTTTGGGTTGGATCGCTCGATTCCTGCGCAAAGGCCGGACTCGCTATCGTCAGCGTCATTGCCAACGCGATCAGTCCTGATTTAAGATTATGAATCACAAGAATCCGTACATACAAGTTACGACGCAGCCTATCGCACCGGATGGGCTGTGCCGCAATTGGCGATGCACTGTTTTGCGGCCCGGCGCTATGCAGGCTAACAGCGCGTTTCAACGATTCGCCGAATTTTTCGGCCTGCCAGATATTGAGGATAGCCCATGATTGCCGTTTCGCTTGTTGCCATTTGCCCTGAAACCGGAGCTCTTGTTTTTCCTGTTGCAAAAGATGGGTTGAGTGGAGCGGCGCTTCCTGGCCTTTCTCCGGAAAATGTGTCGTTGGTTCGTGCTGGTGGCGCCGCGAATCGGTTTGAAGGCGAATCTGGCAGTATCAACGACTTCTTTGTTACCAACGATGGCAAGGCACGGCGCATTCTGATTGCAGGGGCAGGTCAGGGCACGGTTGAAGATTTCGAGAAACTGGGTGCGACTGTCGCCGCCAGGTTGCTGACATCGGGCGAGACTGAAATTGCAATCGATTTGTCCGGGCTGGTCATCAAGCCATCTGCCGAATCCGTTGCGCGGCTTGCAGCTGGCATCGCCCTGCGCGGCTGGCGGCATGATGCCTATCGCACGAAATTGCCGGAAAAGCAGAAACCTACACTTCGCTCCGTGACGATTGTGGGAGCACCCGAGGGCAGTGAAGCGGCATGGGCTGATGCGAAGGCTGTGAGTGAAGGCGTGGCCTTCACCCGCGAACTTGTCACTGAACCGGCCAACATCATCTATCCCGCCAGCTTCGTCGAACGCTGCCAGAAACTCGTTGCACTTGGCGTCGAAATTGAAGTGCTTGGCCAAACCGAACTCGCAGAGAACGGAATGGGAGCGCTTCTGGGCGTTTCGCAGGGGTCGGTGCGTGAGCCGCAACTGCTGGTCATGCGCTGGGATGGAACCAAAGGCGCAAAAGGCCCGCCTGTGGTGTTCGTTGGTAAGGGCGTCACTTTCGATACTGGCGGCATCTCGCTCAAACCACCTGCTGGCATGGAAGACATGAAATGGGACATGGGCGGGGCAGGGGCCGTTGCCGGCACCATGCTTGCGTTGGCGAGTCGCAAGGCAAAGGCACACGTCGTCGGCGTCTGCGCGCTTGTCGAAAACATGCCGGACGGAAATGCTCAGCGACCGGGCGATGTCGTCACCTCAATGTCTGGCCAGACGATCGAAGTGATCAATACCGACGCTGAAGGCCGCCTGGTCCTTTGCGACGCGATGACGTGGGTGCAGAAAAAATATGCGCCAGCGATCATGATCGATTTGGCAACCCTGACAGGCGCAATGATCATCTCGCTCGGCTTTGAACATGGCGGGATATTCTCAAACGATGACCGTCTGGCCGAACAGCTTGTAAAGGCCGGCAAGTCTTCCGGTGATCCGCTGTGGCGGCTCCCTCTTGGTGCAGCCTATGACAAGCTGATCGAAAGCCCGATTGCCGACATGAAAAACGTCGGTCCGCGCGAAGGAGGATCGATTACGGCAGCCCAATTCCTCCAGCGGTTTGTCAATGAAGGCGTGAAATGGGCACATCTCGACATTGCCGGTATGGTCTGGGCCGCCAAGCCCGGTGCCGTGTGGGACAAAGGCGCGACGGGTTATGGTGTGCGGCTGCTTGACCGGTTTGTGGCGGATAATTTCGAAAAATAGACCAAGCTTCAGGCCAGTTGCGATGCTTCTCTTGCGTTTGCTTCGATGATTTTGTGATTGGGAGTTTCTTTAGGGACGATCCATGATCCACCGACGCAGAGGACGGGTTCGAGGGCGAGCCATTGTGGTGCGGTTGCGGCGGTGATGCCGCCTGTGGGGCAGAAGCGGCACTGGGGGAACGGGGCGGCGAGGGCCTTGAGGGCGGCGATGCCGCCGCTGGCTTCGGCGGGGAAGAACTTGAAGTGGGCAAGACCCATATCGAGCCCGCGCATGATATCGCCGGCGTTGGCGATGCCGGGGAGGAACGGGATATTGCTGGCGATGGCGGCCTTGGCGAGTGGTTCGGTGAGGCCGGGTGAGACGATGAACCTGGCGCCGGCATCGATGCTGGCACGCAGATCGGCTTCGTTGAGGACGGTGCCAGCGCCGACAATGGCGCCTTTGACCATGCTCATCTCGCGGATCACATCGAGGGCAGCGGGGGTGCGCAGTGTCACTTCGAGAACCGTGAGACCGCCTGCAACCAGCGCTTGTGCGATCGGGCGGGCATGGCTCACGTCGTCGATCACGAGCACCGGGATGACCGGCGCCGTCCGCATGAGGATTTCGATCGGGCTCATGGGCTGTGCTCCCTGGCAAAGGCGGCGGCCGCGCCGAACAGGCCCGGCTGGGGGTGAGTGATAAGCTTGACCGGGAGTTCGGCCATCATCGCTTCGAACCGGCCCTTTGCACAAAAGCGGCTGGCAAAGCCCGAGCGGGTGAGCGCGTCACGGATCCTCAGGCCAAGCCCGCCTGCGATCACGACCCCGCTGCCGCCCTGCGCCAGCGCAATATCGCCTGCGACGCTGCCCAAGGACAGGCAGAACCGGTCAATGGCAGCCGC
>JANLST010000013.1:0-4843 GCA_031362505.1 Sphingomonadales bacterium | reverse complement strand
GCCTTTCTTGAAAGTGATGACGGGCGCGAATTTGTGATGCTCAATCTGGTCAAGGCCGAGATGGGGCCTGTCGAAGATCCACAGACAGGGCAGAAAGTGCAGGGCTTTGAACTGCTCAAGCGCTACTCGAAAAACTTCATGCCCGTGCTGTTCAAAAAGGGCGGACATCCCGGGATTATTGGACGTAAGGTCGGCGGTTATGTTGACGCGTGGAATACAGAGCCTGATCCAGGTTGGACGCTCTTTGGTCTTATACGATACCGCAGTCGCCGTGACATGATGAAGTTGGTTATGGAGCCGGCCTTCTTGGCCGCACACCCCGAGAAGATCCTCGGTACGCTTGCCACCTTTTCCTTCCCGAGTCAGCGCGTGGTTTCCCTGTACTTTGGTCCACGCGTCACTGTGGCGCTGGTTCTGGCGCTCGCCGCTGCACTCGTGCAGCTTGCGGTAATGAGTTTCCAATCATGAGCGCCCTCCTGCCTGCCAGCACCAATCACGAGTACAATGGATCGCGCTCATCGGCGTGGTTTTTGACTCTCTATGGCACCCTCTCGATCGGGCCGGGTCTGATTCACAGCTTCCTGCCGGATGGCGGCGCAGGGGTGATTGCGGGGCTCGATCTCAGTCATAACCCCAACATGATCTTTGGAATGTTCGCATGGGCTGGCGCGACGCAAATCGCGCACGGTATCGTCAATGTGTTGGTTGGCATGCGATATCGCTCGCTGGTGCCCGTCTTTCTTGTCGTAAGCCTTGTCGAGCGCGCTCTGCTCAGTTGGTCCGGTTGGGTGCGGCATGTGCCGGTAAGCGGCAACCATCCGCCCGAGCATTATGGAAGTCTGGTCGCCGTACCGATGATCGCTGTGTTGCTTTGGCTGTCGTTGCGCGGGGAGCGTGTGGGTTGAAATTTGCATGATGATCCAATGCCAGCCTAGAGGCTAATAATAGAATACCCCCGCTTTCGATCCATTTCGCAGACTGTTACACGCTCTATAATCTGGCTTTGCAGTCGAGCCATTATCAATTGGAAAGGCATCGCCAATGAGTAGACCTAAACTGTTCGGCATTTCCGGTTCTCGTGCTTTGCGCTCGATTTGGGGCATTGAGGAAACCGGGATCGAATATGAGCAAGTGCCTGTCACATATGGTGCAGACTCCAAGGAGGCGGACTACCTCACGGTCAATCCCAATGGACGCATCCCAGCTCTGATCGACGGTGATCTGCACCTTTTCGAATCCATGGCGATCAACCTTTATCTGGCCAAGCGCTATGGTGGGTCGCTCTATCCCTCAAACGCCGTCGACGAAGCCAGTACCTGGCAGTGGAGCGTTTGGGCGATCAGCGAAATTGAACCTTTGCAGATGCAGATCGTGATCCAAAGGATATTCACGCCCGCCGACAAGCGAAATCCCAAGGTCATCGACGGCGCCACAAACAGATTGCAGCGACCGCTCAAAGTGTTGGACACGGCTTTGAACGGGCGCGACTGGCTCGTTGGCGAGACGTTCTCGGTGGCCGATTTGAACGTCGCAGCAGTAATGCACTTGATGAAGATGATTGGCTTCAACTATTCTGAGCATGTCAACGTGCAGCGATGGGCAGACGCGTGCTACGCGCGGCCGGCATTGGCGAGGGCGTTGGCGAAGCCCTGATTGACGCTCGCGCAAACGTCTCTAAGCAGATTCGATGAAATTTTTCATCAAGATGCATCAAGCACCTTGGCCAGTATGGAGATTGATACGTGAGTGACGCAGAAACCTATATGCCGCCAAAGGTTTGGGCCTGGGACAAGGAAAACGGCGGCAGGTTTGCAAACATCAATCGTCCGATTGCTGGTTCAACGCACGAAAAAGACCTCCCTGTCGGACGACACCCGCTACAGCTCTATTCGCTCGCTACACCCAATGGGGTGAAGGTGACAGTGATGCTCGAAGAGCTCCTGGCACTTGGCCATGCCGGCGCTGAGTATGACGCATGGTTGGTCAGAATTAGCGAAGGCGATCAGTTCGGTAGCGGATTTGTGGCAGCCAATCCGAACTCGAAGATTCCGGCGCTCATGGATCACAGCACCGCGACACCGACGCGCGTTTTCGAATCAGGCGCAATCCTGTTGTACCTGGCTGAAAAATTCGGTGCGTTTTTGCCGACCGATCCGGCGAAGCGCACCGAATGCCTGTCCTGGTTATTCTGGCAAATGGGCAGTGCGCCTTACCTTGGCGGCGGGTTCGGACATTTCTACGCCTATGCGCCCGTCAAGATTGAATATTGCATCGACCGCTTCGCAATGGAGGTGAAGCGCCAGCTAGACGTGCTCGACCGCCATCTCGCGGAACACGAATATATGGCGGGCGATGAATATTCGATTGCCGATATAGCGATTTGGCCTTGGTATGGCGCGGTGATTGCAAACGCGGTCTATGATGCTGCCGAGTTTCTGGACGCGCAATCCTACACCAACCTCGCCAGGTGGACCCAACTCATTGCCATGCGACCGGCTGTGCAACGCGGACGCCGCGTAAACCGCGCTTGGGGACCTGAGGATCAACAAATTCTGGAACGCCATGATGCACAGGATTTCGAAATCAACGCGTCGCCCGCCTGAAACGCTTGATTCGATTGGTTTGAAGGTTGGCGGCGAGACCAAATAGGCAGGGATGGGGGCCGATCGCCTCGCCGCACCGGTTCGCTATGGCCTTGTCCGTCGGACCAGGCCCAAGAAGTTCGACGGGTGCACGTGCCCCTTCGGCGAACGCCTGAAGGCAAGGCTCTAATTTAGCATGGTTGGGCAGGCTCGCCCTTATCGTGCGCGTCGGAACCCAGAGAAATACCCCAGGACAAATGAGGCAACCAGCGCCATCTGGACCTTGCCAGACTCATCGTGCCAGCCAAAAACTTGATGGCCAAAGATAAACAGGGCAACAAACAGGGCGATCGCGACAATGTTCATCATATCTCTCCCAGGCCAGCGGCATGGCAATGAGTGAACTCTGGATGGATTATGCCCTTTTATAGCTAAGGAAAGATGAATCTTGCCCTGAAGCGAGTGCGTCAGTATCGGGCTGGCGAGTTCCTTCGCCCTTACCTGAAAGCCGATCCCATGAAGACGCGCGTTTATGTGACCCTAAAGAACGGAGTGCTCGATCCTCAAGGCAAGGCTATCCACCATGCGCTGGAGGGCCTTGGTTTTTCGGGCATCAACGATGTTCGTCAGGGTAAGCTGATCGAGATCGACCTTGACGATCAGGTGGAGGACGCGGCGGTTGAAGAGATGTGCCGCAAACTCCTCGCCAATACGGTGATCGAAAACTACCGCATAGAAAGGGCATAGGCCATGAAGTCCGCTGTCATCGTCTTTCCCGGTTCAAACTGCGATCGCGACATGGCAGTGGCGCTCGAGCAGGTTACGGGGCACGCACCTGTGATGGTTTGGCACCGTGAAACAAATCTTCCCGAGGGACTCGATATTGTCGCGGTTCCGGGGGGGTTTTCTTATGGGGACTATCTTCGATCCGGCGCGATGGCAGCGCAATCACCAGTCATGCGTGCCGTGGTTCAGGCTGCGGGACGAGGCGTGTCGGTGCTTGGCGTGTGCAACGGGTTCCAGGTCTTGACCGAAGTCGGATTGTTGCCCGGTGTGCTGATGCGCAATGCGGGCATTCGCTTTGTATGCCGCGACGTTGCGTTGACGGTGACGAACAGCCAATCGATCTTTACCAGCCGCTACGATCAGGACGAATTGCTTTCGATCCCGGTCGCGCATCATGACGGCAATTATTTTGCCGATACGGCAACGCTCGACCGGCTCGAGGGGGAAGGCCGGGTGGCCTTCCGCTATGCGGAAGACGTGAACGGTTCTGCCCGTGACATTGCAGGCATCCTGAATGCAGAAGGCAATGTCTTGGGCATGATGCCGCACCCCGAAAGGATGATCGAAGCCGCACACGGTGGCACGGACGGCCGGCGGCTGTTTGAAGGGCTTGTTGGCGCGGTATTCGCCTGAGGATTGCGCTTGAGCGGTTAACGCTCGACCGTCGCGAGGAGCGCCGTCAGCGTGAACGGCTTGGCAAGGATAGGGCGGCCGCGAAAGGCCTCAAACGGGATCAGGCCCGTATCTGCGCTCATGAAACAGACTGAAAGATCAGGAAATCGCTCTTGCGCAGCATCGGCGAGTTCAGGGCCGGTCATGCGCGGCATTTGAACATCGGTCAGCATCAGGACCGTGTCCTTATCCAGCTGGGCCAGCGCCGAGGCGCCGCAATCAGCTTCAGCCACATCGTATCCGTGGTCGCGCAACGCCTCTGCCGTCATCTGGCGGATGCGGGAATCATCATCGACGATCAGGATTTTCACGCAATCGCGCCAACCGCACGACCGGCTTCCGCAAAATGGCCAAGCACTGTGTCTATCTGTTCCGATGTATGTTCAGCACAAAGCGAACAGCGCAGCAGGAAAACTCCAGTTGGGGTCGCGGGTGGGCGGGCCATGTTCACATAGACACCGAGTTCAATCATCTTGTTCCACATTGCGGCTGTCTGCTCCTGGTCATCGAGCAATACCGTGACAATCGCCGATTCGGCGGTCTCGGTCGGCAGGCGAAAGCCCAGTTTTTTGAGACCGCCATGCAACTGATGGACATTTGCCCAAAGGTGCCCGCGCTTGTTATCGGCATGCATCAGCTTGCGGATCGACGTTGCTGCTGTCGCAACAACGCTTGGCGGCAGTGAAGCGGTAAAGACATACGGTCGCGTTACGAGCCTCAGGATTTCGAACTTCGGGTGGTTCGAAACGACAAAACCGCCAACAGTGCCAACACTTTTTGAAAAGGTTCCGACAACGAAATCG
>JANLST010000492.1:0-2743 GCA_031362505.1 Sphingomonadales bacterium | reverse complement strand
TTTTGGTCGTCTGCCGCGTTGGGACAGGTCGAGACCACAGTCGACACGGCGGCGGCCTTTGGTGCACGTGAGGCTATTGCCTATGCCAGCCTGTCACCCGACGGCACGAAAATTGCCTTTCTTGGGCCTGGGCCTGGTGCGTCGGTGATTCTCTACGCAATCGATTCGACGCACGAAACGACGCCGCACATCGTCCTAAAAACCTCGGGTGATCCCGAACGGCTTTTCAAATGCGATTGGGTCGCCAATGATCGACTGGCCTGTTCGGTGGGCGGTTATCAGGAATTTAATGGGGAAATTTACGGCTTTTCCAACGTCATCGCGATCAACTCCGATGGCAGCAATGTGAAACTGCTCAGTAAGCGCCGCGGTGAAAACACGCTGGGTTGGGATTTCCGCGGCGGCGGCATTATCGATTTCAAGTCCGATGCCGACGGCGTTGTGTTGATGATGCGATCCTATGTGCCCGAGGCGAAGATTGGATCGCTCGTTGAAAAGCGCGATGAAGGGATTGGCGTCGATCAGATCGATACCAGGACATTGGCAACCAAGCGAATCGAAAACCCGCGATCCGAGGCGGTCGAATATATTTCAGACGGGCTTGGGAATATCCGCATCATGGGGCTCTCCAAGCGCACAGCGGTTGGATATGACAAGGGTGTCATTTCCTATTTCTATCGCCCGGTGGGTTCAGATGGCTGGGAACCGCTAAATTCTCTGGACTATGTGAACAATACCGGCTTCAATCCCTATGTCGTCGATCCGCAGAAAAATCTGGTCTACGGGTTTTCAAAGGTAAACGGGCGTCGGGCGTTGATTTCGGTCTCCCTCGCCGATGCGTCGTTGGCACAATCCATTATTCTTGCCCGCCCCGATGTCGATGTCGACGGGCTGATCCGTATTGGAAAGCGCCAGCGTGTCGTGGGGGCCAGTTTCGCGACCGAGCGGCGACAATCGGTCTATTTCGATCCCGACCTGAAGAAGCTCGCCACCGCGCTTGGCAAGGCGTTGCCCAATCAGCCGCTGGTGGAGTTCGTCGATTCAAGTCTTGATGAAAGCAAACTGCTGATCTGGGCGGGCGGCGATACGAGTCCGGGAACCTATTATCTTTTCGACCGGACGGCCAAGAAACTGCAACCGATCATGCCAGCGCGACCGGAACTCACTGGAATCGCGCTCGCCCAGGTTCAGGCGGTCAATTATCCTGCGGCGGATGGGACCATGATTCCTGCCTATCTCACCTTGCCACCGGGTTCGTCGGGCAAGAACCTGCCGACCATCGTCATGCCGCATGGCGGGCCTTCGGCGCGCGATGAATGGGGATTCGACTGGCTGTCGCAATATTACGCAAATCGCGGGTTTGCTGTGCTTCAACCCAATTATCGCGGATCGAGTGGGTATGGCGACACCTGGTATGAGGAAAATGGCTTCAAATCTTGGCGGATTGCGATTGGCGACGTTGACGATGCAGGCCGCTGGCTGACAAAGACCGGGGTTGCTGACGCGCGGAAATTGTTCATCATCGGCTGGTCATATGGCGGCTATGCCGCTCTGCAATCGGCCGTTCTTGATCCCGGACTGTTCAAGGCTGTGGTAGCGATTGCGCCGGTTACCGATTTTGAAATGCGCAAAGCAGAATGGCGGGATTGGGATAACCGGCGGCTGATTGAAGAACAAATGGGAACCGGTCCGCACATCAAGGAGGGCTCTCCCGCCCAGAACGCGGATAAAATCACGGTGCCCGTGCTGATGTTCCACGGCGAACTTGATCGCAACGTCCGCATCTCGCAATCGCGTTTTATGGCGAAGAAACTGCGTGAGGCGGGGAAGAGTGTGGAACTCGTCGAATATCCCAAGCTCGAGCACAGTCTGGTCGATTCCGCCGTCCGCGCCCAGCTGCTCAAGAAAAGTGCCGATTTCCTGCTGGCGGCTGGCAAATAGAAAAAGGGCGGCCCAAACGGACCGCCCTTTATTCTCTGGAACTCGGACCGGTCAGCGCGAATAGAATTCCACGACCAGGTTCGGCTCCATCTTCACAGGATAGGGCACTTCATCGAGCGTCGGGACGCGCACAAAGGTAACCTTTGCAGCGCCATCTGTTGCGATGTAGTCGGGGATGTCCCGTTCCGCGAGGCTCTGTGCCTCGATGACAAGTGCCATTTCAACGGCCTTGCTGCCGAGGCTGATTTCATCGCCTACATCGATGCGGCGCGAGGCAATATTGCACTTCACACCGTTGACGCGAACATGACCGTGGCTGACAAGTTGGCGCGCGGCGAACACCGTCGGCGCGAACTTGGCGCGATACACCACCGATGCGAGACGACGCTCGAGCAGGCCGATGAGGTTCTGTGACGTATCGCCCTTCATCCGGTCAGCGGTCTGGTAGCTCTGCTTGAACTGCTTTTCGGTGACTTCGCCGTAATAGCCTTTGAGCTTCTGCTTGGCCTTCAATTGCAGACCATAGTCCGAAACCTTGCCCTTGCGGCGTTGGCCATGCTGGCCGGGGCCATATTCGCGGCGGTTGACGGGAGATTTGGGACGACCCCAGATATTTTCGCCCAACCGGCGGTCGAGCTTGTACTTGGCGCTCTGGCGCTTTGACATGAGTAATCCTTCAATTGCTTTGTTCGATTCAATATTCCGGAACCGCGCGACACGAGCAGGTCGTGCCGGACACCTGCTTCACCGGAGTGCAGGGTCAATTGCGAAGTGGGCGCAATTAGCGGCTGCTACCGTAGAG
>JANLST010000515.1:0-3323 GCA_031362505.1 Sphingomonadales bacterium | reverse complement strand
CAGCCACGAGGTTCTCGGCGATGTCCACGCCAAGGACGTTAGCCCCTCGCTTCGCTTCCGGCACAGCCGTCGTGCCATCGCCACAACCAAGATCGAGAACGTCCATGCCTGGCTTCACGCCAAGGCTCTCGACCAGCTCGTCACCGGACTCCCGCATCGTCGCGGCAATCCTGGTGAAGTCCCCCTTCTCCCAAAGCGCCTTGTTCGGATTCATATACTGGCCTCCCATCCTGAGACGGCTAAACTTATCGCTTCACGCATGACGAGTCTTGTGGATTCTGCAGCTGTAGGTATCCAAGTCCGCTAACCGCCCCTTCGTCACCATCCAACTGCCGCCGCTTGCGACCCCATATCGGTCGGTCGGTGGCCAATGCTTGCATCCCGAAAGCGGTCATTCGAGGTCAGTCTCGCTCGAATGGCAGAAACCAGACCCATTGCGGAATTTGGCCGTGTTGGTTTTAGATCGCATTGACCGGGATCCGAAGATACGTGTGTCCGCCTGTTGTAGCAGGGGGCATTCTGCCTGCTCGGATATTGACCTGAAGCGATGGCAGGATGAGTAAAGGTGGTTCCAAAGTTGCATCGCGGGCTTTGCGCATCGACACGAAGGTCGCTTGATCAACCCCATCACGGACATGGACGTTCCCTTGGCGCTGCTCGGCGACGCTCGCTTCCCAAGCCGGAATGACGCGCGTGGCCGGGGGGTAGTCATGTCCCGTGAACAAGCGAGTCTCCGCTGGCAAGTCGAGAACTTTGCCGATTGAACGATAGAGTGTTGCCGCGTCTCCGCCTGGAAAGTCCGCCCGCGCCGTGCCATAGTCCGGCATGAAGAGTGTATCACCGACGAATGCCGCATCGCCAATCGAATAGGTCACGCAGGCCGGAGTATGTCCGGGTGTGTGCATAACCCGTATCTCCAGTTCGCCGAGTGGGAGGACGTCACCTTCAACTACCAGCTTATCGAATGCACTGCCGTCGCAGGTAATGTCGTCGGCTTCGAACAGATCGGCAAAAATCGCCTGAACGTCGGTTATGTGGGCACCGATTACAACCGGCGCATTTGTTTGCTCTTTCAGAAAATGTGCTGCGGAAAGATGATCGGCATGGACATGTGTTTCTAACACATAGCGCAGGTCGAGTTCCTTTAACTTGACCTCGGTCAAGAGTGTTTTTGCACTCTTTGTGGTCGTGCGCCCGTTGCGGGGGAAATAGTCCAACACCGGATCCACGATTGCCGCCGCTTTCGTAGCAGGGTCGTACACGATATAGCTTACCGTGTTCGTAGCGGGATCAAAATAGCCCTGCACAACGGGACTGCCAAGTGTCGATCGTTTCAGTAGGGTCATGCGATTTCTCCTAGGCGTATTAATATTAGCTCTTGCTAAATTAGAATCAACTAATATATTTGAGATATGTTCGATCTTGAAAAATTCGACCTCGCCTTGTTCGAGGACAGCGCGGCCAGGGCGGCAATGCTGCTGCGCTTGCTGGGCAATGAACGCCGATTGATGATCCTGTGCCAACTCGCCGATGGCAGTGAGCATTCGGTCGGACAAATTCAGGCACATATTGGCATCAGCCAATCCGCACTGTCGCAACATCTAGCGCTTCTGCGCGAACAAGGCATTGTCGCCAACCGGCGTAGCGGACAGGCTTTCCACTATCGCATCGTTGATCTAGCCGCCTTGCGCGTCATTGCCACCCTTGCCGAACTGTTCTGCCCCACTGATGAAAAGGTATCATCATGAATTCAGCGCTTTCCCCTTTGTCCCCGCAAGAAACCCGCAAACGCCTGCTCGCGGGCAGCGCAATCCTAGTCGATGTGCGTGAGCGGGACGAATACGCCCGGCGCCACGTCGCTGGCTCCATATTATTTCCGTTGTCCCGCTGGGATCAGGCTCGACCCGAAACTGGTCCTGGGAAGGAGGTCGTATTCACTTGTCGTTCCGGCATGCGTACGGCCGGTGCCTGCGATCTCCTCGCCGCACACGTTGCCGGACCGTCCTTTGTCCTCGAGGGCGGTATCGACGCATGGGAAAGTCAGGGATTGCCGCTCGTTATCGATGCCAAGGCGCCGTTGGAAATCATGCGTCAGGTCCAGATCGCAGCCGGTCTGCTCGTGCTCGCAGGCGTTGTTCTTGGGCTGATAGTTTCACCTGGCTGGTTTGGGCTGTCGGCTTTTGTCGGTGCCGGACTGACTTTTGCCGGGGCAACCGGCTTTTGCGGTATGGCACGCCTCCTCATGTATGCCCCTTGGAACCGGCCCGCACAAAGCGCGTGATGTTTTGATGGAAGAACTCCTCCTCGCAGCTGCTGGCGGATTACTGATCGGCTTGCTGCTTACCGTGTTCGGCGGCGGCGGGTCGGTTCTGGCAACGCCTTGGCTGATCTATGTGGTCGGTGTCGCGGATACTCATGTCGCCATCGGCACATCTGCCGCTGCCGTTGCGGTCAATGCCGCAACGGGACTTTTCGCACAGGCGCGCGCTGGCACAGTCAAATGGCCGTGTGCGAGCGTTTTCGCTGCGGCGGGTCTCACTGGCGCCCTCACCGGCGCGCATGTCGGAAAGGCGGTGGACGGTTCGACCTTGCTGGACTGGTTTGCCATTGCAATGATCGCGATTGCCGTATCAATGCTGATCCCCCGCAAGAGCCCAGGCGACCCAATGGTTCATCTGACTCCCGCCATGGTGTGGAAGCTCGCTCCAATCGGACTTGTCGCAGGTTTTGCCGCAGGGTTCTTCGGCATCGGAGGGGGCTTTCTGATCGCGCCGGGTTTGATGGCCTCAACCGGAATGACGCTCGCAAACGCCTCTGCGTCCAGTCTCGTGTCAGTCACCCTTTTTGCCAGCGCCACAAGCGCGAGCTACGGTCTCTCAGGCCAGATTGATTGGGTGCTATTCAGCGCATTGGTAACAGGTGGCGTGGCAGGCGCATGGTTCGGTGTTCCCCTATCGCGATGGCTAGCAACGCGTGTTGCAATTGCTCGCACCGGCTTTGCTGCCTTGGTGATCACAGTCGCGATTTACATTCTGATCAGGTAAAATTGCAGGGGAGGCCGAACGCAGTCGGCTACCGTGGCACAGATGTCCGTATTGTCTCTTCGTCATCTGACGGCAGTCCGTTCGCAATCGGCCAAATCTCCTAAAAAGAGCCAATGTCCGCTTTTACTCGACTCACACCCAAAACCGGACAGTCCGCTCTCCACAAAATTCTGTTGAAAAAGTCGGTGTTGACAGCGTCGATGGTAGTGGTCGGAGGAAGGCGAACGACGGTTGCGACCTTCTCAGGTTGTCGCTTCGACCGGTATCGGGAGCAGCTTG
>JANLST010000430.1:0-5730 GCA_031362505.1 Sphingomonadales bacterium | reverse complement strand
CCGGCTGGCGCAGGCTTCACCCGATCCGGCCCGCTTCATGGGTGTGCATTTCTTCAACCCCGTCCCCGTCATTGGACTGATCGAGTTGATCCGTGGCCTTGCCACGGCTGACGCCACGGTCGCGGCGGTCGAAGCCTATGGCCGCTCGCTCGGCAAGGAAATCGTCCACGCCAATGATGCGCCCGGCTTCATCGTCAACCGCGTCCTGATGCCGATGATCAACGAAGCCTGTTTTGCGCTGGGCGAAGGCGTGGCAACAATGCGCGATATCGACACCGCCTGCCGCCTTGGCCTCAACCACCCGATGGGGCCATTTACACTCGCCGATTTCATCGGGCTCGATACCTGCCTCGAAATCTGCCGCGTGCTTTTCACCGGAACGGGCGATCCCAAATTCCGGCCGGCGCCGCTACTGATCAAATATGTGGAGGCTGGTTGGCTCGGCAAGAAGTCGGGCAGGGGATTCTACGACTGGACAGGGCCGGAACCGGTGCCGACGCGTTGACTTTACGGGCTGGCGGTTGAAACATTAGCAGTCATGAACCAAAATCTCCGAAGCGCTCCAGAATCCTTTGCGGCAGAACAGGCCGGCGTCAGAAAATCTGCAAGTGCTGCCTTATTGGTCAGTATCCTGGTTCTGGCTGTAGCCTGGCATTTCGGTGTTGGCTGGCCCCTCACACCAGCGTCGGATTCCGACCGGCTCGCCTTCGTGTTCCGATGCGAGCTTGCAATCGGCTTTGTCCTTTGGGCCATGATCGCGCGCGTTGGGGCGATGCGGTACTTTTCGCCGCACGATATTGGCGGCGTGGGCAATGGCCCGGAAGGTCGGGAGATTGCAGTTGCCCGCGCCGCGCTTCAGAACACAATCGAACAGTCCGTCTTAGCCATTATCGCCCATTCGGCATTGGCGCTTGCGCTGCCCGTGAACGGGATGGCCGTAATAGCTGCGCTCACCGGTTTGTTTGTCGTTGGCCGGGTTGCCTACTGGTTCGGCTATCCAAGAGGCGCGGCAGCCCGCGCCTTCGGCTTTGCGCTGACTTTCTATCCAACCATCATGGCCCTCGCCGCCGCGCTTATCTTTACCTTCGTCTGACGTTTCAAGGAGTCCCAATGACCGGCCAAGCCCGCCCCTTCACGATCGACATTCCCCAGTCGCAGCTCGACGACCTCAAGGCACGCCTTGCCCTCACCCGCTACCCGGAAAAGGAAATCGTCGATGATTGGGATCAGGGCATTCCGCTCGCCTATGTGCAGGAAGTCGCAGCCTATTGGGCGAAAGATTATGACTGGCGGCGCTGCGAAGCCGAGCTGAACGCGCTGCCCAATTTCCTGATCGATGTTGACGGGCTCGACATTCATTTCATCCATATCCGTTCGGCCAACCCCAATGCGCGACCGATCATCCTGACGCATGGCTGGCCAGGATCGGTGCTCGAATTTATCGACGTGATCGGGCCGCTCTCGGAGGATTTTCACCTCGTGATCCCGTCGCTACCCGGATATGCGTTCTCGGGAAAGCCGACCAAGCCGGGCTGGAGTGTCGAGGCAATCGGCTTGGCCTGGAACAAGCTGATGCTCGCCCTTGGCTATGAGCGCTATTTCGCGCAAGGGGGCGATTGGGGATCCGCCGTGACCTGCGCGATCGGGGCGCAGAATCTTGGGAATTGTGCCGGCATCCATATCAACATGATCGTCGGGCGCCCGCCTGCTGACATGATGTCCGACCTGACCGATTTCGAAAAGGCCGCGCTCGCTCGGATGCAATGGTATCAAGAGAAGGACACCGGCTATTCGATCGAGCAGGCCACCCGGCCGCAAACGCTTGGCTATGGCCTTGCCGATTCTCCGGTAGGCCAGATGGCCTGGATCCTCGAAAAATTCCACGGCTGGGCCGATTGTGCCAAGGACGGCATCAGCCATCCGGAAAATGTGTTCAGCCGCGATCATATGCTCGACAACGTGATGCTCTATTGGCTCAACAACGCTGCGGCCTCTTCGGCGCGGCTCTACTGGCACAGCTTTCGCTCCTTTGCTTCAGGCGACATTCTGATCCCGACCGGGTGCAGTCTGTTCCCGCAGGAGATCATGCGCCTCTCGCGCCGCTGGGCCGAAAGCCGATACAAGCAGATCGTCTACTGGAATGAATTGCCGAAAGGCGGCCATTTCGCGGCGATGGAACAGCCGGAACTGTTTGTGCAGGAATTGCGGGCGTGTTTTAACGCAATGAGCCTTTAGCGCTTCAGGGGGGATCGGGTGCCGCGTTCGCTTTTTATCTACGCGCTGATTTACGGCGGATTGGTCTGCATGGCGGGCGTGCTGGGCACCAAGATTGTGGCGATCGGGCCGCTCACCGTTGAGGCGGGCATCTTTGCCTTTCTCCAACTCGTCGTCCTGTCGAGCGCCGTCTCCGAGCTTCATGGTGCCGACGCAGCCCAGAAGTTGGTGCGATACGGATTCATTCCGCTGATCCTTTCGGCGCTTCTCATCCAGCTTGTCATCGCGCTGCCGTCTGCAAGTTTCTGGACCCAGCAAGAGGCTTTTGCCGGAATATTGGGCCAAGGATCGCGGCTGATGTTTGCCGGACTGATCTCCTATGGCATTTCACAGACGCTCAACGTCATGCTGTTCAATGCCTTGCGCGAAGGAACGGGCAAGATGGTCTGGCTGCGCGGGATGATCGCTGCGGTTGCCAGTCAGATCGTCGACACCGGCATCTTCCTGACCATCGCATTTCTGGGCGTGCTGCCGCTCATGCCTTTGCTCGTTTCAGGGATCACGGCAAAGGTTGTGCTTTCAATCCTCATGGTCCCGCCGCTGATCCAGCTTGCTGTCAACCTCGGTCGCAAACTTGACCTCGCGGGTCCAACCGCATAGCGGCGCGCATCACAATGAGCAGACAAGAACCCGATCAATCCGCGCTCGCCAAGGCCGAGGTGCTGACAGAGGCGCTGCCCTATATGCAGCGCTATGCTGGCGCCACGTTCGTGATCAAATATGGCGGGCATGCGATGGGTGATGCGCAGGCCGCGCGCGACTTTGCCGATGATGTCGTGCTGATGAAGGCCGTCGGCATCAACCCGATCGTTGTTCATGGCGGCGGCCCCCAGATTGGGGCAATGCTCAAGAAGCTGGGCGTCGAATCGAGTTTTGTCGATGGCTTGCGCGTAACCGATGCGGAAACCGCAAAGATTGCCGAGATGGTTCTTTCAGGTGCGATCAACAAGGAAATCGTCGCCTGGATCGCGGCTGCAGGCGGCAAGGCAGTGGGGATTTCCGGCAAGGATGGCGGCTTTGTGATTGCCGAAAAGGTTGAACGCACGACACGTGATCCTGAAAGCAATATCGAACGCGTTGTCGATCTTGGCTTTGTGGGCGAACCGAAGACTGTCGATCGGACCATACTCGACACAATCTCGGCTGCCGGAATGATCCCGGTCGTCGCCCCGATTGGCGTAGGCGCCGACGGACATACTTATAATATCAATGCCGACACGATGGCCGGGGCCGTCGCCGCGGCCTTGTCCGCCGATCGTTTGTTCCTGCTGACCGACGTCTCAGGCGTACTCGACAAGGACGGGGCGCTCCTGACCGATCTCGATCCCGCCAAGATCCTTGCCTTGCGCGCGAATGGCACGATCACCGGAGGGATGATCCCCAAGCTCGAGACCTGCATCACTGCGGTCGAGGCCGGGGTTGATGCGGCTGTCATCCTTGACGGCCGTGTTCCGCACGCAATGCTCGTAGAAATTTTCACCAAGAGCGGCGCTGGCACGCTGGTTCATCGCTGACGCTTTAAGGAGACTGAAATTGGCCACCATGCTTCTGGGAATTACAGACTATCTCCTCTATCTTCTGGGGATTGTCATCGTCGTCCAGTTCGTGATGTCGATCCTGATCTCGTTCAACGTGATCAACACATATAACGAATTTGTCCGCGCGATCTGGCAGGCGCTCGAGAAGATGACCCAGCCTCTCTACCGCCCGATTCGCCGGATCCTGCCCGATTTCGGCACGATCGATTTTTCGCCGATGGTCGTGATCATTCTGATCACGATCAGCAGGTCCTATGTGCTCCCGGCGATAGCAAACGCGGTTTACTGAGTTAGCTGCCGCACTGCGCGCGGTGGAGCATTTTCTGGTCGGCGAGGACCAAGGCCATCATCGCCTCGACCACCGGGGTTCCGCGAATACCGACGCAGGGATCGTGGCGGCCCTTCGTGATGATCTCGGTCGCTTCGCCTTCGCGCGTGATCGTCTCGACAGGGGTCAGGATCGAACTGGTCGGCTTGAACGCGACGCGCACGACAACCGGCTGGCCGGTTGAAATCCCGCCGGCGATCCCGCCCGAATTATTGGCAAGAAACTCTGGCGCGTTGGACCCTGGCCGCATCGCATCGGCATTCTCCTCGCCGCGCAACCGGGCTGCGGCAAAGCCGGCCCCGATCTCAACGCCTTTGGTGGCATTGATCGACATCATCGCCGCAGCCAACTCGCTGTCGAGCTTGGCGTAGAGCGGCGCACCCCAGCCCGCAGGCACCGCGCGCGCGACGCATTCGACCACCGCGCCCAGCGAAGACCCCGCCTTGCGCGCCTCATCGAGCAGTTTCTCCCAGCGCCCTGCCGCCGCTTCGTCTGGACAGAAGAACGGATTCCTGACAATTTGCGCGGCTTCGAAATTGTCACGATCGATCGCATCACCACCAATCTCGACAACATAGGCGAGCAATTCGACTTCGGGGATCACGAGCCGGGCGACAGCCCCCGCCGCAACCCGCGCCGCAGTCTCGCGCGCCGAACTTCGGCCGCCGCCGCGATAGTCGCGAAAACCGTATTTGGCATCATAGCTGTAATCGGCATGGCCGGGGCGGTAGGCTTTGGCGACCTCCGAATAATCCTTCGACCGCTGGTCAACATTCTCGATGATCAGGCTGATCGGGGTGCCGGTTGTGCGCCCTTCGAACACGCCCGAAAGGATCTTTACTGCATCCGGTTCCTGCCGCTGTGTCGTGAACTTCGATTGGCCAGGGCGACGCCGGTCAAGGAAGGGCTGGATATCGGCTTCGCTCAAGGGAAGCCCCGGCGGACAGCCATCGACCACCGCACCCAGCGCAGGCCCGTGGCTTTCCCCCCAGGTGGAGAAGCGAAAGACATGGCCGAAACTGTTGAAGCTCATCTAACCTATTCTCGCAAAAGCAGGCGCATAGTCCGCACGGCCTCTTTCGGGCAGCGGGAGCGCGCTGTCCAGAGCAAGCGCCATGAAATGCGGCCCGGCATAGGGCGACTCATAGGGCGCAGCCGTTTCCACACAAAAGCCAAAGCGTGGATAATAATTCGGACGGCCGAGCACGAAGCACAGGCGAACACCAAACGCGGGAAGCCGGGCCAGACCATCCCGAATGAGCGCCGTGCCAATGCCGAGGCCCTGATAGGCCGGAAGCACACCAACCGGCGCAAGGCCCGCAGCGGCCACCGATTTGCCATCGGCTGCCACTGTCATCCGACTGAAAAGCACATGGCCGACCCGCGCACCCTCTATGCCTGCCACCAGCGAAACAAGAACATCGCCATCGGCTTCCAGCATGCGCACCAGTTTCACTTCAGCATCACTACCAAAGGCCTCAGCATGGATCACGTCGATGCCGTTAGCGTCTGCAGGCGTCGCGTTTCGGGTCAACATTCAGACGAGCGCGATATCCGGTGCGTCCTCGGCCTTCATGCCGATGACGTGAT